>CAMDQP010000126.1 GCA_945906115.1 Opitutus sp. GAS368 | reverse complement strand
TCCCTCGGTGCGCTCCTCGAATGCCGTGGGCTCAAGGTACGCATCCAGAAATTCGACCCGTACCTCAACGTCGATCCGGGCACCATGAGCCCCTACCAGCATGGCGAAGTCTACGTGCTTAACGATGGCGCCGAAACCGACCTCGACCTTGGCCACTACGAACGCTTCACCTCGGGCGAACTCTCGCGCCTCAATAGCCTCAGCTCCGGCCAGGTCTATGAGACCGTCATCCAGAAGGAACGCCGCGGTGACTACCTCGGCAAGACCGTGCAGGTCATCCCACACGTCACTAACGAAATCAAGGAACGCATCCTCAAGGGCGGCGAAGGCGTCGATGTGCTCATCACTGAAATTGGCGGCACTACCGGCGACATCGAAGGCCTACCTTTCCTCGAAGCGCTCCGCCAGTTCCAGCACGACGCCGGCCGCGAGAACGTGGCCTTCCTCCATTGCACCCTGGTGCCTTTCATTAAGGCCGCGGGCGAACTCAAGACCAAGCCCTCACAGCAATCCGTCGCAAAACTGCGTGAAATCGGCATCCAACCCGACCTACTCGTCTGCCGCACCGACCGCCCCATCGGCGAGGAAAACCGCCAGAAACTCTCGCTGTATTGCAACGTCGGCCTCGACGCCGTATTCGAATGCCGCGACGTTGAGCACTCCATCTACGAACTCCCCATGCAGCTCGCCGAGCAGCGCATCGACGAGGTCGTGGTCAAGCGTCTCGGCTTGCAGTGCCAACCGATCGACATCACGCCGTGGCGCGAAATCGTCCGCCGCCTCCTCGAGCCGAAGCACCGCGTGCGCATCGGCGTCGTCGGCAAATACATCGAACTGCAGGACGCGTACAAGTCCGTCTACGAATCCATCACCCATGGCGGCATCGCCAACGAGACCGCCGTCGAGGTCGTGCGCATTGATGCCGAAGACCTCGAGACCAAGGGCACCACGCAACTCGAAGGCCTGGACGGCATCCTCGTCCCGGGCGGCTTCGGTAACCGCGGTATCGAAGGCAAAATCATCGCCGCGCAGTTCGCGCGCGAACGTAAGGTCCCCTTCTACGGCCTCTGCCTCGGCATGCAGATTACCGTCATCGAATACGCCCGTCACGTCCTCGGCCTCAAGGACGCCCATTCGACTGAGTTCGCCCCCGAGACCAAGCACCCCGTCATCCACCTCATGGAATCGCAGAAGAGCGTGGTGACCAAGGGCGGCACGATGCGCCTGGGCTCCTTCGACTGCACCCTGACCCCCGGCAGCCGGGCCCGCGCCGCCTACGGCGTGGACAATATCAAGGAACGCCACCGCCACCGCTTCGAATACAACGACGCCTACCAGGCCCAGCTCGAGGCCGCCGGCCTGATCGTCGGAGGCACCAATCCCCAGAGCGGACTGGTCGAAATCGTCGAGGTCAAGGGCCACCCCTGGATGGTCGGGGTCCAGTACCACCCGGAATTCCAATCCCGCCCGGACCGCGCCCACCCCCTCTTTGCCGCTTTTGTGAAGGCTGCGGTTGAGAAGTCCCGGCTGTCCTGCTAATTCAGAGACGAATCCGGCCCCCGCCGAACGCTGACCAGTGGGCGGAGATCCGCCGAACGCGCCACCCCGCGCGCCCCTTACCCTCCCCTATGTCCACCACCATCAACGCCGCCGGCACCTGGGTGCCGCGTCTCCGCGAACAGGTCGCCCGGGTCGTCGTCGGCCAGCAATACCTGGTCGACCGCCTCCTGATCGGCCTCCTCGCTAACGGCCACGTCCTCCTCGAAGGCGTCCCGGGCCTCGCGAAGACGCTCTCCGTGCGCACCCTTGCGCAGACCGTCCACGCCAACTTCTCGCGCATCCAGTTCACACCCGACCTGCTGCCAGCCGACATCGTCGGTACGCTCATCTACGATCCGAAGACGGGCGACTATAACGCCAAGCGCGGGCCGATTTTCGCCAACTTCGTTCTCGCCGACGAAATCAACCGCGCGCCCGCCAAGGTGCAGTCGGCGCTCCTCGAAGCGATGCAGGAACGCCAGGTCACGCTCGGTGGCGAGACGCACAAACTGCCCACACCGTTCCTCGTCCTCGCGACGCAGAACCCGATCGACCAGGAAGGCACCTACCCACTCCCGGAAGCCCAAGTCGACCGCTTCATGCTGAAGCTCAACATCGGCTACCCGACGCGCGAGGAAGAGCGCAAGATCCTCGACGCGATGGCTAAGACCTCGCCGAAACTCGACGTCGAGGCCGTCATCACGAAGGAAGAAATTCTCGAGGCCCGCCAGGCCGTCGACGCCATTCACGTCGCCGACCCGATCCGCGACTACATCGTCTCACTCGTGCTCGCCACCCGCGGCCAGCATCCTGGTGGCCCGGACCTCGCGAAGTTCCTTCAGTTCGGCGCCTCCCCGCGCGCGACCATCAACCTCACCCTCGCCGCCAAGGCCTGGGCCTTCCTGCAGGGCCGTGACCACGTGACCCCGCAAGACGTGAAGGACATCGCGCCCGACGTCCTCCGCCACCGCCTCATCCTCACCTACGAAGCCGATGCCGAAGGGGTCGATGCCGACGCCATCGTGCGCCGCGTGCTCGACGCCGTCAGCGTCCCCTAAGCGATCCCGGCGACCGTGGCCCAGCCCGTCCCGACCCACCCGCAGGAGACTCTCCGCCGCGCCCAGCGCGTCGAGATTGTCGCCACGCGGGCGGTCAACGACGCGATGGTCGGGGCCTACCTCTCCCGCTTCAAGGGCCGCGGTACGGATTTTGAAGAACTGCGCGAGTACGTCCCGGGCGACGACGTGCGCTCGATGGATTGGAATGTGACCGCACGCACCGGCAAGCCGTTCATCCGACTTTACCGCGAGGAGCGCGAACTCACGATGGTGATCGCGGTCGATATTTCGGGCTCCTCCTCATTCGGTTCCGGCGAAGCGACCATCCGCGAACGCGCGGCCGACGTCGCGGCCTGCCTCGCCGTCTCCGCGCTCAAGGCGGGCGACAAGGTCGGCCTGCTGCTCTTCACCGACCGCGAAGAACTCTGGGTGAGTCCGAAGAAGGGCCGCCGCCACGTGCTCCGCCTCATCCGCGACGTGCTCGAATTCCGGCCCATCTCGCGCCGCACCTCCTTCGCGTCGCCGATGCGCCGCCTGGGCCGTGCGCTCAAGCGCCGCTCGATGGTCTTCGTGGTCTCCGATTTCCTTGCGGGCCCTGAAGGTGCCGACGCCATGGCCGCCGCGCTCGGCGAACTCAACGCCCGCCATGACACCGCGTGCGTCCAACTGGTCGACGCTCGTGAACGCGAGCTGCCCGACGTCGGGATGGTCGCCCTCCAAGACGCCGAGACCGGCGAGATCCGCGAAGTCGACACGGGGTCGGAGCGCATCCGCCGGGCCTTCGCCGCCAACGCCGAAGCCCGCCTTGCCGAGACCGCCGCCGGCCTGGCCCGCGCCGGGATGGATGTGGCTCGACTCGACGCCGAGGATTCCGTCGCCCCCACCCTTTCCCGTTTCTTCGAACGCCGCCGGCGCCGCCGCTGATGTTCCTCGCCCTCGAAGAAGCCCCGTTCGTCCTCCAGGGACCCAAGCCGACGATTCCGCCGGCAGCCTGGGAATCCACCTGGGCCTTCGGCTTACTCGCACTCGGACTGATTGCCCTCGCCGCCGTCGCCCTCCGCCACTTCCTCCGCAAGGGTCCGCCGTCGCTGGCTCCACTCGCCCAACTCGACGTGGCGCTACGCCTCGCCGAAGCCGAGCCCGCGCCCGCCGCCATCGCCAAAGCCACGCGAGCCCTCCGGGTCTACTTAGCAGCGACCGACGCGCGCGCGGCCGTTTCACTTTCAACCGAAGAGCTGGTCTTAGTTTTAGCCGGCTT
>CAMDQP010000125.1 GCA_945906115.1 Opitutus sp. GAS368 | reverse complement strand
GGCGAGGTCACGATGAACATGGGCATCACCGGCCCGCATTACACCATCGGCGCCGCCTGCGCCGCGGGTAACGCTGGCCTCATCCAGGCCGCCCAGATGCTGCAGCTCGGCGAGGTCGACATCGCCTTCGCCGGCGGCGTCTCCGAATCCATTCATACCTTCGGTATCTTCGCCGGTTTCAAGAACCAAGGGGCGCTCGGCGCCCACGAGGACCCGACCAAGGCCTCCCGTCCCTTCGATAAGAACCGCAACGGCATCGTCATCTCCGAAGGCGGCGCCATCTACGTGCTCGAGCGTCTCGATGACGCCCTTGCCCGCGGCGCCCGGATCATCGCCGAGATCGCCGGCTGGTGCATCAACTCCGACGCCACGGATGCCGTCCTGCCCAACCCTGAGCGCCAGTCCGAGTGCGTCCGCATGGCCCTCAAGCGGGCTGGCATGAAGCCTCAGGACATCCACATCGTCTCCACCCATGCCACCGCGACGGCCCTGGGGGATATCCAGGAATGCACCGCCCTCCGGAACGTCTTCACCGACTGCCCAGACACCAAGATTAACAATACCAAGAGTTTCATCGGCCACTGCATGGGAGCGGCCGGCGCCCTTGAATTAGCGGGTAATCTGCCCTCTTTTGAGGATAATTGGGTCCACCCGACCATCAATATCGATGAATTGGACCCCGAGTGCGCCATGCCGGGCCTAGTGATCAACCAGCCGATCAAGGTCGCCCGGGTGGATACCATCCTGAACAACTCTTTCGGCATGCTCGGCATTAATTCCGCCCTCATTGTTAAGAAATATGGGGTTGCCTGACAGGGTTTGGACGTTTGAAACAAACCCTGAAAACATGACTAAGGACGACATCAAGCAGGTGGTTCTCGATATCATTGCCGACATCGCGCCGGACGAGAGCCTAGCCACCGTGAAACCGGAGGTCCGCCTTCGCGACCAGCTCTCCCTGGATTCCATGGACTTCTTAGATATCGTCATGGAACTCCGCAAGAAGCACGGCATCGAAGTCCCGGAAGCCGACTACGTCCAGCTGGCCTCCCTTGACTCCTGCGCCAACTACCTGCTCCCGAAGTTCCAGGCCAAGGGCAAGTAAGGGTTAAGCCTCATCCCCAAGCAAAAGACCGCCCCAAGGCGGTCTTTTGCTTGGAGTCGTCCGCAACCCTCCGCCCCCGGCGGTGTTCTTGATTTGCCGACCCTCCAACCCTCGCCCACGCTCCCAACCGTGCAACTCGTCCGCCTCCTCCTCGTCGCATCCCTCGCCTTGGCTACCCTCCCGGCCTTCGCCGAGACCGTCCATCTGCGCCGCCCAGGCAATGCCACCACCATCACCTTCGAGTACATCACGCTGGACGAGACCGCCATCATGGTGAAGCGCCTAGATTCCGATGCCGTGCTGAACTATAAGTGGGACGATCTCGACCTCGACTGGATCAAGAAGAACAACCCGAATATCTGGGCCGAACGTGAGCTACTGCTGGCTGAGACGAAGGCCCAGAAGAAGATGACCAAGAAGGAAGCCGAAGTCGATCCGTTCGCCCAAGAGGCCACCGCAACCGACACGAAGTCGCTGGTAAAGAAACTGCTCATCTCACTTCAGGACGGACTCAAAGGCATGTCGTTCGAAGCGAACCGGACCGAGGCGGTCTGTAACGAGTTCCAGCTCGACGAAAACCTTTTATGGCTCGGCTTCGATGACCTGAAACGTGCCAGCCAGCTGTCCGGAAAGCTCGAAGCCACCGCCCGACCCCAGGTCGCAGTCGAAGACTACACGGACACCAAGACCAAGTTAAAAGGCAAGACTGTGACCATGGCCAAGTTCCGCAAGAGCGCCGAAGCCACGGCCGCCGAAGCCACCGCCCGCAAGGACTTCGCGGAAGGCAGCCGTCCTTACAATACCCTCGGCTACCTACGTACCCTGGCCGAAGGCGGCACGAAGGGTAAGCCGATCTGGATGATGCTCCGTCGGTCTACCGCTGACCGCGAGGCGATGAAGGCCATCTTCGATAAGTACGCCAAGATGGCCAGCGAGCTCGCCGACAAGCCTGAAGCCAAGGCATCCAAGGGTGAACTCATGATTCTCAAGAAAGCCCTCGAGAATTGCGCCGAGTCGGTTGGCAAAGTCACCCGCGAGAGCAACGCCGTCGAGGCTCGCCTGCAGACAGACTGCCGCACCCTGCTGACCTTGGTGCTGCGCTGAACCTCGGCCAGATCGCCGTTAAAGAGTCCGGCCGCCTCCCCGAGGGAAGACGGCCGGTTTTGAATGGTGGAGCCTATCGGGCTTGAACCGACGACCTCTTGCATGCCATGCAAGCGCTCTACCAGCTGAGCTAAGGCCCCGTTAAATGGGAAGTTAAACAAACGTGACGGCGCGGGCACGGTCAACGCTTTTTTCCCACCCTTCCTAGTCTCTGGTTGCCAATGGGCGGTGGCTGCTTTGCCTTCCCCTCGTGGAAGAGTCCGAAAACCAGCCAGAACCAGCCGAACAGGGCGTCGAAGCCCAAGCCAACAGCCAAGGCGGACGTGGCCAGGGCGGTATCCGCATCGAAAAAGATTTCATCGAGTCCCTCCCTGTCGGCGAGTGGAAGGGCCCGATTGAACTGATTGAATCCGAGAAGGACGCCACCAAGGCCATCGCCTCACTCGCCCGAGACCGCGTCCTGGGTTTCGACACCGAGACCAAGCCATCCCACACCCGCGGCGAATACAACCTGCCCTCGATTCTGCAGCTGGCTGGCGAGCACCATATCTTCGTCTTCCGCCTCGACCACTGCGGCGGCATCCCCCTCGCCTTCCCGGTCCTCTGCAACGAACGCCAGGCCAAGGTCGGCGTCGCCGTCCGCGATGACGTCAAGAATCTCCGTGCGCGTGCGCCCTTTGATGACCGCGGCTTTATCGATATCGCCGACCATACGAAGAAGACCGGCTTGGTGAACACCGGTCTCCAAGCCCTCGCCGCCCACTTCCTGCAGCTACAGATGAAGAAGTCGAAGAAAGTACAGACTTCCAATTGGGCTAAGCCGCTCGACGAACGTCAGATCCAATACGCCGCCAACGATGCTTGGTTCAGCCGCGAGCTGTTCCTGAAGCTTGAGCAGGACGGCCTGATCCCGCGGTTCGAATGAACCCGGACGCCACCCGCGCAGCCGAGGCGTTGGGGTTGGCCGCTACCCGTCGGCATATCTTTCTTTGCGTGAAGTCGACCGAGCAGGCCTGCTGTGGCGGCGAACTCGCCGCGAAATCCTGGGACCACCTGAAGACCCGCCTGAAGCAGCTGGGGCTCTCGGAGAAAGGCGGCATCCAGCGCACGAAGGCCGACTGCCTGCGCGTCTGCGTCGCCGGGCCCGTCGCCGTGGTCTACCCGGAAGGCGTCTGGTACGGACAGTGCACCCCGGAGAATCTCGACCGGATCATCGCCGAGCACCTGGTCGGCGGAAAGATTGTCGCGGACCTCCGTATCGCTGGGCCTACTTCGCCTTAGTCTCTTTCTTCTTCGGGAGGTCGACCTTCTGGGTCAGAGCCCGAAGCTTCGGATAAAGTTCGGCGTAGGGCACATCTTGGACGGCCGTCCCTGACTTCACGGCCATGGCCGCCGCGACACCGGCGGACTCGCCAAGAATCATCCAGACGGGCTCCATGCGAATGGAGGTCATGGCGATATGGCTGGCGGAGACGCACACGGGCACGAGGAGATTAGTGCACTGGTCCTTCTTGGGGACGATCGAACGGTAAGGAATACGGTAGATGCCACGGTGTTCGTCCTCGAGATAGAGCATGGAATAATAACCGCCCATGAGTGCGACTTTGCCGTCGAGCGGCACGGTGGCGTAAGGCCACTCGTCGACGCCATAGGA
>CAMDQP010000124.1 GCA_945906115.1 Opitutus sp. GAS368 | reverse complement strand
ACGTTGAGCTGGTAATCCTTGCCGATGACGCCGTTGGGGTTGAGCACGTTCTCGAGGAAGTAATCGAGCTTGCCGATATTGGAACCGGCGAGCCCCGGGCCGACCAGGTTACCGACCGCACCGAAAGTATGGCAGATCCCGCAGGCTGAAGTGAAGAGCTGACGCCCGGCGGCGATGTCGCCCTTGCGCACAGCTACCGGAGTGAGCATGGCCACGTACTTGGCCTTGTTCTTGGCGAAATCAGCCTTGGTCGCATTGACCACGCCGACGATGGCGGTCAGCTGCGCGTCGAGTTCCTGATCGCCGAGTGACTTGAGCTGACGCACCACGAGCGGTGAGAGCAGAGCCTTGTCGGCCTTGCCCGCCGCCACAGCAGCGAGGAGGGCCTTACCACCGGCGGCATTTCCCGCGAGCGCCGCAACGGCATCGTTGAGTTGCTCAGGCGAAAATACGGCGAAGCGTCCGAGCAGCACGGCCGGCGAAGCGGCATCGCCCACGGTGGCGAGAGCCTGAATGAGCGCGCGGCGGAAAGACGGCGTGGTCTTCTCGGCGAAGACCTGGTGAATCACCGGAGCGGCGGCGCGATCGCGCGAGGCCACGAGCACGGCGAGCGCACGCTGACGGGCCGGGAGCGGCGCTTTTTCGTCGGCAAGGTGGGCGCGATAATAGGCGCGGCTAGCCTCGTCACCCGTGAGGGCATCCAGTTCGTTGAGGTTCGCCAGCAGCTCGGGCGAAGCACCCTGGCGCAGGGCAGCAACCAGCGCAGCCCAACCCTCAGGTGCGGAGAACGAACCGGACTGACGGACCCCTTCGACCACGCGGGCCACCAGCGGTGCGCGACGCGCCGTATCCTGCTCGCGCAGGGCGAGCGCCAATACCTGAGCGCGGGCGCGGGCATCGCTGGCGAGACGACGGTAGATGAAGTCGGTCGTCTGGGGGTGACGGCTGATGGCGGCGAGGGCGAGGCCACGAGCGGCGTCGGCACCGACCAACGGCTCGATGCCATACCAGAGCAGCAACGGGATATTATGATCCTTGGCGTCCTCGGCGCGAGCGAGCAAAGGCTCGGCGATCGCCGCACGCTGGGCGAGCGGAAGATACGACAACGCGGAGGCGAGCTCGCGACGAACCTGCACGGAGGATTCGGACTTGGCCAGTGCAGCAAGGGCGGGCACGCCGGCAGTCCACTGCTGCGCGATCAGGCGGACAGACCAACCGCGCACGGAGGGATCGGCATCCTTGAGCGAAGCCGCGAGGAGCGAGTCGTCGAGGAGGTTGGCCGACTGCAGGATCCAGAGCGCGCGGAGGCGACGGAGAGGATCCGCCTCCGAGGTCAGCACGGTGCGCAACTTTGTGAGGGACTCGCCAGAAATCCTGACGCCGGCCAAGCCGCGCTCAGCGAGGACCTTGCGGGCCTGGCGGACGAAGTATTCGTTGGCGTCGGCGAGGGCGACCTCGACGAGTTCGGCATCAGCAAGCGCCCCCAGATCACGGGCACGGGAGACGGGATTACCGAAACTCACGCGGTAGATACGACCATTGGTGCGGTCCCAGATCTCCTGGGTGTTGTTATGGCAGACCTGGACATCAGACCAATCACTCAGGTAAAGGGCACCATCGGGCCCCACGCGCTGCGACACCGGAATGAACGTGGCGTCATTGCTACGGAGGAAGTCGTTGCCGTGATGGCCGACGAAACCGCTGCCGGCGGCCTCGACCTGGTCCGAGACCAGGCGATGGCCGTGCAGATTGCCGAAGATCAGCATGCCGCGGTAGGCGGACGGGAAATTATCCCCGTTGTAGATGGCGAGGCCCGAGTGGGCGTGGCCGCCGCCGACCGCGTCGGTCGTCTCAGGAATCTTCAGCGGGTCCGGCTTATGGATACGGCCGCCCGCATAGTGCGCGTGGTCGGCAATCGTCTTGATGTCGTCGTAGGTAAACGGATTAAAGTGCTGACCGGCCTGGCGCTGGTAACGGGCGCCGGGGAGA
Organism: Opitutus sp. GAS368; assembly: GCA_945906115.1. Taxonomy (GTDB): domain Bacteria; phylum Verrucomicrobiota; class Verrucomicrobiia; order Opitutales; family UBA953; genus UBA953. The sequence goes on along the minus strand of CAMDQP010000124.1, from coordinate 1,923 downwards.
ATATGATACAGGTGCGGGATCACGCAGGCCGTGTTGAAGAACTCGCCGCGCGCGTCGTAATCCAGACCCCACGGATTGCTCGTGCCTTCGGCGAAGACCTCGAAGAGGTGGCGAGTCGGATGAAAGCGCCAGACGCCCGCGTTGATCTTCACGCGCTTCGTGTCGGGAGCGCCCGGCTTACCCACGACCGAGTGGGTGAAGACGCCGTGGTTGCCGTAGAGCCAGCCATCGGGACCCCAGACGAAGCTATTGAGCGTCTCGTGCGTGTCTTGGAAACCCCAGCCATCGAGCAGTACGACGGGCTTGCCCGCCTTGTCGTCGGCGTCTTTGGGGATGAAGAGGAACTCTGGGGCCGCGCCGACCCACACGCCACCGTGGCCGACTTCGATGCCCGAGACCAGATTGAGTCCGTCCTTAAAGACCGTGACCTTCGAATAGGAGCCATCCTTCTTCACGTCTTCCAGGATCAAGATGCGATCGGGGCCGGTGCCATCGGGACGCTTCTTCGGGTAGGACATGCCCTCCACGACCCAGAGGCGGCCGCGTTCGTCGAAGCACATCGCGATCGGCTGGACGACCTTGGGTTCAGCGGCGACGAGCGAGACCTGGAAGCCTTTCGGCAACGACATCGACTTCATCGCGTCGGCCGGCGTCTGGCCATTCTTATAAGCACCGGGGGCGACGCGTACGACCGGGCCGGGCGGCAGGGCCGGAGCGGCAACGCAGGCGGAAACGAGGAAGAGCGCGAGGAATCGCATGGCGGGGTGCCGACACGATTAGGGCGGGAGCCGAGTTAAGGAAGCCGAAATCCTGATATGCAAACGCCGTTCCTTGGGTAAGTTGCCCCTTTCAGATTGGCAACCTTGGGGGCGGGGGTATGTCCAATGAGATACCCATGAAACACCCCCTCGCCCTCCTCGCCCTCCTTGCCGCGTTTGGCCAAGCCGCCGTCGCTGCCGAAGTGAAGCTCGTCGAACAGAAGGACAAGCAGCAGATCGACGTCCTCGTCGACGACCAGCCCTTCACCTCCTACGTCTACTGGTCCAACCAGAAGAAACCGCTCCTCTCCCCGCTCCGCACCTCGCAGGGCACGATCTTCACCCGTGGCTTCCCGCTTGAGAAGATCGCCGGCGAACGCACCGACCACCCGCACCACATCTCCTCGTGGTTCAACTACGGCGACGTCAACGGTACCGACTTCTGGAACTCCCCGCCCGAGGGCTACACCCACAAGGGCAAGATGCCTTACGGCTCGGTGAAGCATAAGAGCATCAAGTCAATCAACGGCGGCAACGGTGCGGCGACCCTCGAAGTCTCCTCCGACTGGATCATGGCCGACGGCTCCAAGGTCCTGCAGCAGGACGAGCAGCTCGTCTTCCGCGCCTCCAAGGACCTGCGCATCATCGACCGCATTATCACCCTCACCGCCCAGGAGAAGGACGCCGTCTTCCATGACTCCAAGGAAGGCGCCATCGCCATCCGCATGACCCGTGCCCTCGAAGAGCCTTCCACCAAGGCGGAAATCTTCACCGATGCCGCCGGCCTGCCCACCACCGTCGCCAAGCTCGACAACACCGGCGTCAACGGCGTCTACCTCAGCAGCGAAGGTAAGGTCGGCGAAAAGGAATCGTGGAGCACGCGTGCTAAGTGGATGACCCTCTCAGGCAACGTGCGCGGTGAAGACGTCTGCGTCGGCATCTTCGACCACCCGAAGAACGTCACCTACCCGACTTACTGGCATAACCGCGGCTACGGCCTCTTCGCCGCCAATCCGTTCGGCGCCAAGGAATTCACCAAGGGCAAGACCACGCTCAACTTCACGCTCAAGGCCGGCCAGTCCGAGACCTTCCGCTTCCGCATCCTGATCCACTCCGGCAAGCTCACCGCAGAGCAGACCGAAGCGCAGTATCAGCAGTTCTTGAA
>CAMDQP010000123.1 GCA_945906115.1 Opitutus sp. GAS368 | reverse complement strand
GGATTCTGGGGGTCCGAAAGGACGATGGCGATCGCCTGGGCGATTTCTCGCATCTCGGCCTCCTTCATGCCGCGGGAGGTCACGGCTGGGGTGCCGACACGAATCCCGCTGGCCTGGAAGGGACTGCGGGTCTCGTCCGGCACGGTGTTCTTGTTAGTAGTGATGTGCGCGGCATCCAGGGCGAGCTGGGCTTCCTTGCCGGTGACGTTCGGGTGACTTTTGCGGAGATCCAGGAGGCTGAGGTGGTTGTCGGTGCCACCGCTGATCAGGCCGAAGCCGAGCTTCACGAGCTCGTCGGCCAGGGCGCGGGAATTGGCGACGACCTGCTGGGCGTATTCCTTGAACTCGGGGGTGGCGCACTGCGCGAAGCAGATGGCCTTGGCGGCGATGACGTGCTCGAGCGGGCCACCCTGGGCGCCGGGGAAGACAGCGGAGTCGATGGCCTTGGCGTGCTCGGCCTTGCAGAGGATGAGACCACCGCGCGGACCACGCAGGGTCTTATGCGTGGTGGTGGTGACGAAGTCGGCGTAAGGCACGGGCGACGGGTGCACACCGCCCGCGACGAGACCGGCGATGTGGGCGATGTCGGCGAGCAGGAGCGCGCCATTCTCCTTGGCGATCTTGCCGAAACGGGCGAAGTCGATTTCGCGGGCGTAGGCGGAAGCGCCGACGGTGATCATCTTGGGCTGCTCACGCTTGGCCATCTCCTCGACTTCGTCGTAGTTGATGCGGCCGTCAACGCCCACGCCGTAGTGAACAGCGTTGTAGAGCTTGCCAGAGAAGTTGGCGGAGTTGCCGTGCGTGAGGTGACCACCATGCGACAGGTTCATGGTCAGGATCTTGTCGCCGGGTTTGATGCTCGCGAAGTAGACGGCGGCGTTGGCCTGACTGCCGGAGTGCGCCTGGACGTTGGCGTGGTCGGCGCCGAAGAGGGCTTTGGCGCGGTCGATGGCCAGCTGCTCGACCTGGTCGACAATCTCGCAACCGCCGTACCAGCGCTTACCGGGATAACCTTCGGCATACTTGTTCGTCAAGATGCTGCCCTGCGCTTCCATGATGGCCGGGAGCGTGAAATTCTCGGAGGCGATCAGCTCGATGTGCGTCTGCTGGCGCTTGAGCTCGGCCTTGATCAGGCGGTCGATCTCAGGGTCGAGCTGGGCGAGAGGGATGCGGCGGAGGGCGGTCATGGGTAGAGTGGTGAAAGGGCAAAACGTGCGAGGAAGTGTGGCAACGGCAAATCGGCGGGGTTATCCACATGGGGGCTCCAGCTTATCCACGCGGCGGGTATGGCGGCCGGCTTCGAAATCGGCGGTCAGGAAGGCCTCGACACACGCCAAAGCGGTCGGGAGGTCGACGTATTTGCCACCGAAACACAGGACGTTGGCGTCGTTGTGGCGACGGCTCTGGCCTGCGGCGTCGGCGCTCTGGACGAGGGCGGCGCGAATACCGTGCACCTTGTTGGCGGCGATGGAGATGCCGATGCCGGTCGTGCAGACGAGGATACCGAATTTCGCGCGTCCGCTGACAACGTCGGCGCCCACGGCCTGCGCGTAGTCCGGATAGTCACAGGAGGCCTCGGTCTCCGTGCCGCGGTCGAGGATGGCGTAGCCCTTCGCCTTCAGCGCTTCGACCAGGCCGCGTCGCAGGGCGAATCCGCCATGGTCACTGCCGAAGGAAAGCGTAAGTAGGCTGGTCATCGGGAAAGATTCTGGCGCAGAAACTCCACCATCGCCGGGATGGCTTCAACCATGGAATCGCGGCACTCCTCGTAATCGCGATACCCGCCGCCGAACGGATCGGGAATATCCCGCGGGACGTCCGTTGGCAGGACGTCGCGCAGGAGGAGGACGAAAGCGGGCAGGACGTCGAAACGAGAATGCAGGGCGGCGAGGTGCGACTCGGTCATGCCGAAGATCACGATGCTGCGGTCGACGTCGGCCTGGGTGAGCAACCGGCTACGGTGGCCAGAGACGTCCAGGCCGATCCGCTGCATGGCCTTGACGGAATTGGCGGAAGGCGGCTGACCGTCCTCCGCGGCGAGCCCGAACGAGGCGACCTTCAGTTTCTCGAGCCCCTGCCCTCGCTTGACCAGTGTCGCCTGGAGCAACGCCTCGGCCATCGGACTGCGACAGGTATTACCCGTGCAGACAAACGTGACGGTGTCTCGCTCGACGGCCATGCGAATCAAGATGAGGGATAAGCCCCTCGGTTCAAGTGTTCAAACCACCCCGTCGCGACGGAGCTGGCGATAACCGATGTCCCGGCGGTAGTGACTGCCTTCGAACTTGATTTGGGGGACGACGGCGTAGGCCCGACGGGCGGCTTCCTGGAGAGTGGGTCCATGGGCCACGACGCCGAGGACGCGGCCGCCAGAAGTGACCACCCGGCCGTCTGGCAGGCGCTGGGTGCCGCCATGGACGATGTCCACGCCCTCGGGTAAGCTCGCCGGCAAGGTGATGAGGTCGCCCTTGCGAATCTCGCCGGGATAACCGCCAGCAGCGAGGACGATGATGATCGTGGCGCCCGGGCGCAGCTTCACGGCCGAAGGACGGAAGCAGCCATGGGCGATATCTTCCATGATTTGCACGGGGTCGGTTTCGAGCGAAGGCATGAGCACCTGGCACTCGGGATCGCCGAAGCGGACGTTGAACTCGACGACCTTGGGTCCGCTCTCGGTCACCATGATCCCAACGTAGAGCGTGCCGCGGTAATCAATGCCGTCGGCCTGGAGGCCGCGCAGCGTGGGCGCGATGATCTCCTCGCGGAGCCGGCGCTCGACTTCGAGTGTGACGACGGTGGTGGGTGCATATGCGCCCATGCCGCCAGTATTAAGACCGGTGTCGCCTTCGCCGACGCGCTTATGGTCCTGGCTCGGCGGCAGCATGAGGTATTCGTCGCGACACACCATGAGCATGATCGACGCCTCTTCACCCTGCATGAATTCTTCGATGACGACCTCGTCGCCCGACGCGCCGAAGATCTTCGTCTCCATCATGTCGCGCAGCGCGGCCTCGGCTTCGGCGTGCGTGGTCGCGATGACGACACCCTTCCCTGCCGCGAGACCTGAGGCCTTGATGACGATCGGGACAGGCTGCTTGCGGACGTAATCGAGGGCGGGCGCAAGCGAGCGGAACGTCTCCGAAGCGGCGGTGGGCACCTTATGGCGCACCATGAAATCCTTGCTGAAGGCCTTACTCGCCTCGAGGCGGGCGCCGGAAGCGAGCGGACCGTAGGCTGGGATGCCGGCGGCTTCGAGGGCATCGACCACGCCGGCGGCGAGCGGGACCTCCGGGCCGACAATCACGAAGGTGGAGGCCGTGCGACGGACGAGTTCTAGGACGGCGGCCGGGTTGGCGGCGTCGACCTCCAGGCACTCGGCCTCAAGCGCCATGCCACCGTTACCGGGGGCCACGCGGACCTTGGCCACGCGGGGGCTGCGAAGGCAGGCCTTGAGCAAGGCGTGCTCCCGGCCGCCAGAGCCGAGGATGAGGACGTCGAGTTTTCCCTGCGTGGCCATGTCCCTACTACTGCGGGGTGTCGGGAATGATGTGAACCAAAAACAGGGCCGGCCCGTTTCCGGACCGACCCAGCCTAAATTGGTGCTCAGGCCGGGACTTGAACCCGGACACCTTGCGGCACATGCACCTCAAGCATGCGTGTCTGCCATTCCACCACCTGAGCAATAAAGGAAGGAGCACGCTGGAACTCCTGACGGCTGGTGCAAGTAAAAAGCGATTGTGCTGATGCTTGCCAAGCGGTCATCTTTCCCAACGCTCACTTCCTCAATGTCCTCCGACTCGGCCGAAAATAACCCTCCCAAGGAAAAGTCCTTCGAACTGGACCTCTCTTCCCTTGGTTTCGGGCCCTCCTGGGTCAGTGGACCCTCCGAGAAGGTCAGCTCCGGCAACGGCGGCCCCCGCCGCGATGGCGAACGCCCTCGTTTCCGCGACGGACCTGGCGG
>CAMDQP010000122.1 GCA_945906115.1 Opitutus sp. GAS368 | reverse complement strand
TTCTTAACCACCAAAGGCTCCGAAATGAAAAGCGAGGCCTACATCCCGATGTCCGTCGGCAGTCTGATTCGCGCCAGCCAAGCGACCTGCCAGGTACTGCGTTCGGACTCGACCTGGTTCGGCGTGACCTATCGCGAAGACAAGCCCGTCGTCCAAGCCAGCATCGGTCAACAGGTTAATAGCGGAGCCTACCCTCCCTCCCTCTGGGCGTGACGATGATCGCCGCCGCTGGACATGATGCCGTCGCAATTGCCCGGGAGTTTGCGCTCTCCGGCGAGATTTTGTCGGCCTCCCCCTACGGTAGCGGCCACATCAACGATACCTACAAGGTCGACGTAAAGCCCGCCGGCGGCCCGCGTCGCTACGTGCTCCAACGCATCAATCACAACGTCTTCCGCCGGCCTGACGAACTCATGGCCAACGTGGAGCGGGTGTGTGCCCACGCCTACGCCAAACTAAAGCAGGCCGGCGTACCCGACGCCGAACGCCGCACGCTCCGACTCCTCCCTACCCTCACCGGCAAGGCCTGGCACATCGACGCCGCCGGCAATCGCTGGCGCTGTTACCACTTCATCGAAGGTGCCACCGGCCATGATGTCGTGCGTTCGCCGGAACAGGCTTACGCCGCCGCTAAGTCCTTCGGCGCCTTCCAGTCGCTGCTCGCCGACCTTCCCGGCGGCCGTCTGCTCGAGACGATTCCGGATTTCCATCACACTCCCGCCCGCTTCGCCCGCTTCCAGCAGGCCTTGGCGCAGGACGCCCACGGCCGGGCTGCGGCCTCCGTGCCCGAGATCGCCTTCGCCTTGGCCCGCGCCCACGAGGTCAACGTCGTCGTCGATGCCCTACGTGACGGCACCCTGCCCGAACGCGTGACGCACAATGACACCAAGCTGAACAACGTCCTACTCGACGACGTCACCCAGGACGGCGTCTGCGTCATCGATCTCGATACGGTGATGCCCGGCTCGGCGCTCTATGACTTCGGTGACCTCGTGCGCACCTCGACTTCGCCAGCGGCCGAGGACGAGACCGACCTCTCCAAGGTGCAGATGCAATTCCCGATGTTCGCGGCCTTGGTCAAAGGCTACCTCGAATCTACCCGCGGTTTCCTGACGCCAAAAGAGAGAGCGCTCCTGCCTTTTGCCGGCAAGCTCATCACCTTCGAGATCGGCTTGCGCTTCCTGACCGATTGGCTGGAAGGCGATATCTACTTCAAGACCAAGTGCCCGACGCACAACCTCGACCGCACCCGCACCCAGTTCAAGCTGGTCGAATCGATTGAAGACCAGCTCCCCGCCATGCAGGCACTGATCGCACGCGCATGAGTAAGCACATCCTTATCACCGGCGGTGCGGGATTCATCGGCTCCCACCTGGCACGTCATTTTGCCGAGCAAGCCGAAGTCACGGTACTGGATGACCTGCGCAGTGGCCATGCGGGCAATCTGGAAGGCGTTCGTTGCCGCTTCCTCCCAGGCTCCATCCTCGATGCCGCGGCCCTCAAGCAGGCCATCGCAGGCGCTGAGGAAATCTATCACCTTGCCGCAATGATTTCGGTACCGGAGTCCGTCGCCAAGCCGGCCGAGTGCGCCGAGCTGAACACCGAGGGTACCCGCCGAGTGCTGGAAGCCGCGCTGACCGCCGGCGCCCGTAAGGTCGTCCTGGCCTCCTCCGCCGCCATCTACGGGGACAACCCGACGGTGCCGAAGGTCGAGTCGATGCTGCCGGAGCCAAAATCTCCCTACGCTGAGACCAAGCTCGCTGGGGAGAAGTTACTCGAACAGTACCGCGTCACCCATGGCCTCGGCACCACGAGCCTACGCTTTTTCAACGTCTTCGGACCGCGACAGGATCCACGTTCCGCCTACGCGGCAGCCGTGCCCATCTTTATCGCCAAAGCTCTTTGCGATGACCCGATTAGCATCCATGGTGACGGCGGTCAGACGCGCGACTTCGTCCACGTGACCGACATCGTCGCAGCGCTCGCCTATGCGGGTGGCTCGAAGGATATGTCCGCCACTTACAACGTCGGCTACGGCCGGAGCCAGTCGATCCTCGCGCTCGCTCAGGAGATCATCCAGCTCACTGGCTCCAAGTCCAAGATCGAACATCTACCGCCCCGTGCCGGTGATATCCGTCATTCCGTGGCTTCGACCGAACGCCTTTTGTCCGCCGGATGGAAACCGCAGTCGTCCGTCAGCGTAGGGCTAGCGGAGACAATCGCCGCCTTCCGCCGACTCAAGGCGTGACGACCAACGTCGTGCGCAGGAGTTCCTCCTGGCCGTCATTGAGATTCAACCAAACGTCATAGGTGCCAGGAGGCGGGAGACGGAGATGGAAGGAAAGCGTCGGGTTAGGCGCATACTCATCGCCTTCGAGCGTCGGATGCATGTGCGCGTAGCCGGCCAGCCGGCGATCCGCGGAGAAGACGACCACGTGACCCAGTGCGCCCATAATTGGCTTGAGTTTAAGCGGTTTACCTTCGGGCCCAGAAAGCTTGATGCGCAAGGCGGCCGAGGTATCGGCCACCGTCGAAGAAGCCACCATCGAGAGGATGATATTACGCGGCGGCACCACGAGGGCGTCGAAAGCCACCAGAGAGGCCTTAATCTCAGTCTGCGCGAGCATCACGCGCGAGGTCCGGACATCCGAAAAATCGACATAGACCTCCAGGTCGGAACCCCTGAGTTTTGCGGGCATATCGAAGCGCCAGAAGCCGTCGTCACCGGGCACGGGATGAAGGTGGGCGTAGTCTCGATTGCCACCGATCTGACGGAGATGGAGGTGAACCTTCTGGGTATGCGATACGGCGACCTCGTGGGCGTAGTACGGATGACCGTCGTCCTTGAAAAGCTGGATTTCGCCTTTGGCGCCGTCAGGAGAGAGCGCGACCTTGAGTTCGACCGGGAAACGCAACGCCTTGGGCGAATAGAAATTGGCCTCCTCGTTGAGCCCACAGAACTCGATGCCGTCGACGATGACCGGCTGGTGGTCGGCATGAAGAAAAGCGCACTGGGTGTCGGGCAAGGCCCGTAAGCTGAAGAAGCCAACGATAGCTAAGGCGCTAATGAGCAGAATCTGTCGCTGTGGAGTCATCGGGATTTCGTGCCAGCGGTACCAGAAAGCTTAAGCAGGCGGGCGGCGACGTCTTCGGCGTCGAACGACGCCCCTTCGTTGCGATAGGTAATACGACCTTCGGGACTGATCACAATCAGGGCGGCGTTATGAACGATAGTACCGTCATCGCGCAGCGTCTGGATACCGTAATGGCGCATCAGGTCCTTGATCTGACCGGCGTCACCGGTGAGGAAGCGATGGCGAGCATGGTCGATGCCATACCCATCGGCATAGGTGCGCAGGACCCCGGGAGTATCCGTCTCAGGGTCGAAGGTGATGGTGAGCAGGCGAACCTCGGCGGCGCCGGGCATTTTGGCCAACGCATCTCCCAGCTGCTTCATACAACTCGTGGAGGCGGGGCACATGCGGGCGACCCGGCAGCTGGTGAAGACGAAGTTTAACGCGAGCGGATGGCCGAGGAAATCTTTCTTCATGACCAGACGGCCAGCCTGATCCCAGAGCGCCATATTGGGCATGAGTTCGTTCGGCATGCGCGTGACCATGCGCCCCTTATCGGCTGTCTCACGGCGCAGCGTATCCGTGACTTCTGCGACTTGCCGCAATTCCTCGGTGTCGGCCGAGACAATTCCGCGTGCCTGGGTCTCGGTGGGTTCGGTCACGACCTCGTAGCGGACCGTCCGACCGACCCAGCCCACCTTGCGATCACCTTCGGAGAAACGTCGGAGAAAAATCGTCTCACCCTTAGCATGGACAATCTTCGCCATGCCATCGGTCGAGACGGAGACCACCTTGCCTGTTTCGGGGGCGGCGGAAAGCCCGACCACAGCCAAGAAAAAGAAGCAGGTACGAATCATGTTAAGAGATGCTCTCCGGAAGGTCCAAGGAGCAGCTCAACCATGCCA
>CAMDQP010000121.1 GCA_945906115.1 Opitutus sp. GAS368 | reverse complement strand
ACCACGAGGTCGATGCGAAGTTCGGGGAATTCATCGCGCAGGACTAGGCGAGCCTGTTCGATGATGAGGGTGCCGCCTTGGCCGGAGGTGACCCGGCCCATGATGAGCAGGCAGCTCATCTCGTAGAAACTGGCGAAGTGGGCAATCGCATAGCCCAAGGCGATCCCAATGGCCTCATAGACCTGCTGCGCCCGTGGGTCGGCGACGAGCAGGAGTTTCTGGAGCTCTTCAAGCTGCTCGGGTAGGCGCATCGAGGCGGGCAGGTCGATGCCAGCGAGCGGTAGCAGGCGGCCGACGCCTTGCTGGCTGAAATATTGCACCGCGCAGCCGCGATCGGCGGACCATTCGTCCGCGGGGCCGTCTAGCCGGTAGTCCACAGGCACGAAGGCCAGTTCGCTGAGCCAGTTGGTAAGGTTTCCGGCTTTGTCGACGTAGCCGGCAGCCACGCTGGTGCCCATCGCCACGCCGAGGACGGCGTTACGTCCGAGGGACATCGAGCCGGCGAGGGCGGTGACGTCGCCGTCATTGAGGACTTCAAACGGAACGCCGTAGGACTTGGCGAGACCTAGGAAGATATCGCGTACCTGGGAATCAAAAATGCCCGCATCGGTGATTCCCCGGAAGAGCGAAGAGACCCGAACCTTGTTATTCACGTAGACGCCAGCGGAAGAACCACCGATGGCGTCGACACGCGGAAGATGGCGGGCGGCGAGATCCAACGAATGACGGATGCCGGCGAGGTGATAGGCTGGGTCGGACTGGAAGTAGGGATCCCACTTCACTTCCTCGGAGAAGACGACCTGACCGTCGATGAGGGCAGCGCACTTGCGGTCTGAGCCGCCGAGGTCGAAACCGATACGGCATCCGTCCAGATTGCGACCAAGGGGTAGATGCGCGGCGGAGGCGACCGGAAGTCCGGATGCGTCGATCGTCTGGAAGATCAGGGGCCTCTCGAAAACCTTACGGAAGAAATCGGCGTCGAAGGCGCGGCAGCCTACAGCCGAGTAATCGGCCTGCAGGCGGAGGGCGAGTTGGGCGGCTTCAGGTCCGCAAAGCAGGATGTCGGAGGCTCCGCGGGACCAGAGTAGGAACTTTATGGTGCGTTCGACGTGAAGATAAGTCGCGTCATCATCGACTCCGTAGGCGAGGACCCGGGTGGGGAATAGGGAGGCGGTGCCATCTTCGCGGCGTAGCGCGATGGTGAGGTCGGTGGAGCCTCCTGTGCGATCGCAGCGTTTCAGGTAGGCGCGGGTCCAGAGTACCGCTGGGACCAGGCCTGGATCGATGCTGGAGCGATGGCGGGGGGCGACGTCCATCTGAGAGGTCAAAGCGCCCTGGCGGCCGCCGCGTCGAGGTGGAATGTGCAGCCGGTATGCTGTTGCAGCCAAGTGGCCGGACAGCTCGGGGAAGGGGCCTCTTTCATCGCGCGTCGGATAATTGCGGCCTTGGCCTCGCCGAAGGCGATGAGTTCGACGCGCCGCGCTTCGAGGATCGTGGCGACCCCCATCGTCAGGGCGCCGTGCGGGACTTGGGCAAGATCACCGAAGAAGACCGAGTTGTCGCGGCGGGTGACATCATCGAGGTGTACCCAACGGGTGCGACTGTCGGCGGCTGAGGGCGGCTCATTGAATCCGATGTGGCCCGTGCGACCGATGCCGAGGATTTGTATGTCGATGCCACCGGCTTCGCGGATGGCGGCTTCGTAGTCGGCACAGTTCTTTGCACGGTCTTGCGTAAGTCCGTCTGGGATGTGGATGTTAGCCGCAGGAATATCTAGGTGGCGGAAGAGGTTTTCTTCCATGAAGAATCGGTATGACTGCGGGTGCGTCGGGCCAAGGCCTTCGTATTCATCCAGATTGAACGTGATGACTGAACGGAAACTCACGCCGGCTTCACGATGCAAGCGGATGAGTTCAGCATAGAGCGGGAGCGGCGTAGAGCCTGTCGCTAGCCCCAGCACTGTCGACTTGCCCGATTTCGAGCGTATCTGAATCAGGTCGGCTATCTCCCGGGCAATCGCCTGCGCGGCGGATTGTTTGTCGGGGTGAAGCCTGGTCGCGATCATCTTAGCCTAGGGTGGCGAGCATGCGCGCAATCTCGTCGCGCTTGGCCTTGGCGTCGTCGAGCTGTTTGCGAGCACCTTCGAGAATCTTGGGCGGAGCTTTCGATACAAAGACCTCGTTGGTCAGCTTGGCTTCGCCGGCGGCGACCGCCTGTTCGAGCTTCGTGAGTTCCTTGGCGAGACGAATCTTTTCGGCGGCGACATCGACCGTGCCCGAGAGTTCGAGTAAGACCGTGCCGAGGGAGTTAAGCGAACCGGTGCGATCGCCGGCATCGTCAGCGAAGGTGATCTCGGCCAGACCGGCCATGCTGCTAACCTTGGCGCAGTTTGACTGGAGGAGCGCTTTTGCGGCGGCGTCCTTGGCGACAATCGTGATGACCGAATCGCGTCGGGTCGCCTGGTTGGCCTGCGACTTGAGGCCGCGCACCGAGGCAACAAATTCTCGGAGTAGGGCGACATCGGCCACCTTGGCGGCGCTGAGCTTGATACCATTATCGCGAAGGACGCGGAGCAGGTCGCCGCCGGAGCCGGTGTGATGGTTCTGGATGAAGTCCTTTTCCGGGCCGTAGCCCAAGAGGTGCCAGAGTTCTTCGGAGATGAACGGAGCGACCGGGTGGAGAAGGAGGAGGAATTGGCGCAGGACGAGGTCCTGGACCGCGAGGCAGTTGTCGACCAAGGACGGGTCCTTGAGGCGGGCCTTCGAGGCTTCGACGTACCAGTCGCAGAAGTCGCCCCAGAAGAAGGAGTACAGTCCCTGCGCGTAGGCAGTAAATTCGTGTTCTTCCAGATTCTTGGTCGTGCTGTCAGTCAGTTCGGCGAGGCCCTGGAGGATGGCGAAGTCATCATCGTCGAGCTGCGGGGCTTTCATGCGACTAACCACGGCGGCGAGCGTCGAGTTGTCGGCCATCGGGCCGGACATTTGGCGGAAGCGGGCGGCGTTCCAGAGCTTGTTGCAGAAGTTACGGCCTTGGCCGACGCGATCTTCGTCGAAGAGAATGTCCTGACCCTTGGGGGCGATGGAAAGTAGGCCGAAGCGGAGGCCGTCGGCGCCGAACTTCGCGATTAGATCAAGGGGCTCGGGCGAGTTGCCGAGAGACTTGGACATCTTGCGACCGAGTTTGTCGCGGATGATGCCATTGAAGTAGACGCGCTTGAACGGGATGCGCTGGCGGATCTCCTCATCGGTGAGCGTCTTCTTTTCTGGACCCTGCAGTTCGAGGCCAGCGATAATCATGCGGGCGACCCAGAGGAAGATGATGTCCGGACCCGTCGCGAGGGCGCCGGTCGGATACCAGTGCTTCAGTTCTTCGGTCGTTTCGCCAGGCTGGCGCCAACCGATGGACGCGAGGCACCAGAGCCAGGAGGAGGCCCAGGTGTCGAGTACGTCGGGATCCTGTTCCCAGTTGGCGGCATCAGCAGGGGCCGTCAGGGAGACGTGGAGATTCTTCGGGTCGTTACGGTCGGCGCCCTTGCGATACCAGACGGGGATGCGGTGCCCCCACCAGAGCTGCCGGCTGACGCACCAATCCTGAATATTTTCTAGCCAGTGGAGGTAGGTCTTGGTCCAACGTTCGGGGTGGAACTTGATCATGCCCGACGTGACGGCACGCTTGGCTTCGTCGATCTTCGGGTAGCGGATGAACCACTGTTCGCTGAGACGAGGCTCAATCGGCACGTCGGCGCGCTCGGAGTAGCCCACCGTGTTCTCGTAGGGCTCGGTCTTCACCAGGGCGCCGAGCTCTTCGAGGAGTTTTTCGGCCATCGCACGGGCCTTGAAACGTTCCACTCCGGCGAGCGGTCCGGCGTCGGCGTTCATCGTGCCGTCCGGGTTCATCACATCGACGACCGGGAGGTCGTGGCGCTTGCCGATATCAAAGTCGGTGCGGTCGTGGGCGGGGGTGACCTTCAGGACACCGGTACCGAAATCTTTCTCGACCGCCGTATC
>CAMDQP010000120.1 GCA_945906115.1 Opitutus sp. GAS368 | reverse complement strand
ATCAGTCGTGCCACCCTCCAGGGAGCCGACGCGTGCGGCGTGGTCGGCGGCGACGGCACCTTCCTCGGCGTCGCCGAAGCCGCCGCGCTCGAAGGCGTCCCGCTGTTCGGCATCAACCGCGGTAAGCTCGGCTTCCTCGCCGCCTACCCGAGCGAAGACGTCGGCGCCTCGCTCCAGTCGATCCTCTCCGGCGACTTCCGCGTCGAGAAGCGCGCGCTGCTCGAAATCCGCTTCGCCGACGGCAGCTTCACCTTGGCCCTGAACGACCTCGTCATTAAGACCCGCGATGTCTTCCGCATGGGACGCTTCTCCGTGCTTGCCGATGGCGCCCGCGTGAATGAATACCGGGCCGACGGCCTCATCCTCGCCTCTCCCACCGGCTCCTCGGCCTACAACCTCGCTGCTGGCGGACCGCTCGTCGACCCCGCCGCCTCGGTGATCGTCCTGACCCCGATCTGCGCGCACACGCTGTCGAACCGCTCCGTCATCTTCGACGGCGAGACCGAACTCGAGATCCGCAGCGAGGACAGCGCCCTGCTCGGACTCTCGGTCGACGGCCGCGAAACCCTCGAGGCACAAGGCCGACTCCCAATCGTCATCCGTACGGCCAAGGTCCAACTCGCCCTCCTCCGCCCGAAATCGCTCACCCATTTCGACGTCCTACGCAGTAAGCTGAAGTGGTCGTAAACGAGGGGACAAGCTGGCACGGGGGCACGGTGACACGGGGAAAGTAACCCACCTGCAGCCTTAGGTAGGGTTGAGCGCCCTCGCTCAACCGTGGCTGACCAAGGGTGGTCAGCCCTACCCTAGACAGCCTAACCCATCCCCTTTACTCGTTACTCGTGCCCACGTGTCCCCTTGAGGGCGAGGCCAAGAGGTCGCCCAAGCGACCCTTGACCTCGCCCTCATTGGCCCCTTTATCGCCCATTCGATGCTGACGATTGCCAACCTTTCCAAGTCCTACGGGCCCCGCACCTTGTTCGCGGAGGTCTCGCTGAATATTGCCCGCACGGACCGGCTCGGACTCGTCGGGGCCAACGGCGCCGGCAAGTCCACCCTCTTCAATATCATCCTCGGCAAAGACCAACCCGACGAAGGCCTGATCGAGTGGGAACGTGGTGCGAACTTCGGCTTCCTTCCCCAGGAAAGCGCGCCGGCCGGCGATGAGACGATTCTCCAGATCGCCACCAGCGGCGGCAAGCTCGAGCCCGAGAACGACGACGACTGGGATATCGACTATACCCTCGAGCCGCGCGCGAAAAAAATCCTCGCCGGCCTCGGCTTCCGCGAGAGCGACCATGAGAAGGTCGCTAAGACCTTCTCCGGTGGCTGGGTCATGCGCGCCCACCTCGCCCGCCTCCTCGTCAGCGAGCCCACGCTGCTCCTACTCGACGAACCGACCAATCACCTCGACCTCGAAGCCCTGCTCTGGTTCCAGGACTACCTGACGCGCTACCCCGGCGGCCTCGTGGTGATCTCGCACGACCGTGCCTTCCTCAACGCGCTCTGCACCGGCACGATCGAACTCCGCGCCCAGCGCTTGCATTGCTATAACGGCAACTACGACGACTTCATCCTCGAGCGCGTGGCCCGCAAGGATCGCCAGCAGGCGATGTTCAAGAACCAGCAGCGCGAGATCGCGCACCTCCAGACGTTCGTCGACCGTTTCGGCGCCAAGGCCTCCATGGCCTCACGCGCGAAATCCAAGGAGAAGCAGATCGCCCGCCTGGAGGAGGTCGCCATCGACGAGCCCGAAGACGACCTGAAGAAGATCCAGTTCCGCTTCCCGCAGCCCCCGCGCTCCGGCCTGAAGGTAATGAAGCTCGAGCACGTCCAGCAGGCCTACGGCGAGCACGTCGTCTATAAGGACCTTAATTTCGAATGCGAACGCGGCCAACGCACCGTACTCGTCGGCCCCAACGGCTCCGGCAAGTCCACCCTACTCAAGATCCTCGCAGGCATCATCCCGATCAACGGCGGCGTGCGCGAAGAAGGCGGCAACGTCATCACCGGTTACTTCGCCCAGAACCGCGTCGACAACCTCAACCCGAAGCTGACCGTCCTTGAGAACGTCATGGAACTCCGCACGACGGAGAACGGCCTCACCGAACAGCAGGCCCGCGGCATGCTCGGCACATTCCTCTTCCGCAAGGACGACGTGAACAAACGCGTCTCCGTCCTTTCGGGCGGCGAGAAATCCCGCCTCGCTTTGGTGAAGCTGATGATCAATCCGCCGAACTTCCTCCTCATGGACGAACCGACGACGCACCTCGACATTATGTCGATTGACGCTCTCATCGCCGCCCTGAAGACTTATGAAGGCACGCTTTACTTCGTCAGCCACGACGTGCACTTCATCCGCGAGATCGCTAAGACCGTCCTCCACGTGCATTCTGGCCGCTTGACGAGTTACGCCGGCGACTACGCCTACTACCTCGAGAAATCCAAGTCCGGCAATGAGCGCGCCGCGCTGACCGCCGGCTTCACCGACGCCCGTCCGAAGCAGGAAGAAGCCGCCAAGGTCGAAAAGCCGAAAGCCGTAGCCAAACCGTCGGCCTCCGATATCCGTAAGCTGAAGACCGATGTCACGAAGTGTGAACAGCAGGTGGCCGACCTCGAAGCCAAGCAGGCGCAGATCACCGCTGAACTCGCCGACCCGGCCACCTATACCGGCGGCGTGAATCTCCCGCAATTGAACGCCCGCCTCCGCGACACGATCAACGCCCTGCAGACCGCCACCGCCGCCTGGGAACAGGCCGCGCAGAAGTTGAGCGAGGCAGAGGGAACGTAAACGTTCCCTCTGCAGGGTAGAGTCGGCACGAGTATCGAGTGAGGGTTCAGATAGCGGCCAAAGCCCCGCGCCCCTCATTCCGGCGTCCTTTGCGTCCCCCCATACTCGATACCCGTGCCCACGTGCCCCCTCGGGGCGTCAGCCCCGTCGCTATTCCCTTCTGGCTCTGAGGGAACCCTTCCCTTACACCCTTGTCCTTACCTGACACCCCCATGCGTTCCCTCACCCGTCTCCTCAGCGTGTTGTGCCTCCTAGCCGCCGCCGTCCCCGCCGCTTTCGGCCATACCGCCGGCGAAGAAATGTCCTCCGCCGCCAGCGCCTTCCTCGGTTCGCTCAACGAAGCCCAGCGCGCCAAGGCATCCTTCAAGTTCGATGACGCTGAACGTACGAACTGGATTTTCGTCCCGGCCGCCCGCAAGGGCCTGCCGATCAAGGAAATGAACCCCGGCCAGCGCCACTTCGCTCAGGCCATCCTCTCCGTCGCCCTCAGCGGTCGCGGGCATATGAAGGCCGAGCAGATCATGGCCCTCGAACACGTGCTGTTCGAACTCGAGAAGGACTCCGGCCCGAAGCGCGACGCCGAGAACTACTTCGTCTCAATCTTCGGCGCTCCGAACGCCAAGGGCACCTGGGGCTTCCGTTGGGAAGGTCACCACCTCTCCCTCAACTTCACGCTCGTCGACGGCGAGCTCGTGAGCTCGACGCCCTCCTTCTTCGCCAGCAACCCGGGCAAGATCAAAGAAGGCCAGCCCGGCCCCGTGGGTCTGGAAGTGCTCCAGTATGAAGACGACCTCGGCCGCCAGCTCGCGAAGTCGCTCACCCCCGAACAGCGCAAGCAAGGCTTCCTCAGCAAGGATCCTTTCAAGGACATCGTGACCGGGAACAAGCAGAAAGCCGACGGACTCATCAAGCACAAGGGTATCGCCGCCACGGCCCTCAACGCCGAACAGAAGCAGATGCTCGGCAAGATCATCTTCGAATACGTCAGCCGTGCCCGCCCCGACTTCGCCGTCCGTGAGATTAAGGCGATCGACGCCGTGAAGGACTCCCTCGTCTTCGCCTGGAACGGTGGCCTCGAAGTCGGCGAGCCCCACTACTACAGCATCCAGGGTCCGACCTTCCTCTTCGAGATGGCCAACTTCCAGGGCGGCGCGAACCACGTCCATGCCTCGTGGCGCGACCTGAAGAAGGACTTCGCCTACGACCCGCTTCGCGAGCACGCCAAAGAACACGCCGCCGGCAAGTAAGCCGGTGAAAC
>CAMDQP010000119.1 GCA_945906115.1 Opitutus sp. GAS368 | reverse complement strand
GGGTCGGAGGGATAACCGGCGCTGTCGGCATAGCGGGCGAGGTCGAGCCACTGACGGGCCCAGTGTTCGCCGTAAGCGGGCTTGGCGAGGAAATGGGCGACGATGTCCGCGTGCTTGGCGCCGGAGAGTTTCGCGACTTCTTCGGGCGTCGGCGGCAGGCCGGTGATGTCGAGGGCGAGTCGGCGGATGAGGATGGACTTGGGCGCTTCTGGCGACCAGGTCAGGCCTTCTTTCTTTTGGCGGTCGGCGAGGAAGGCGTCGACGGGATTACCTTCTCCGTTCTTCGGCAAGGACGGACGGGCGACAGGCTCATAGGACCAGTGGCGGCCCCACGGCGCGCCTTGCTTGATCCATTGCTTGAGGAGGGCGACCTGCGCGGCTGGGATCGTCTTATGCTGCTTGGGCGGCGGCATGACCTCCTCGGGGTCGGTCGACTCGATACGCTTGATGAGTTCGCTCTGCTCGGGCTTGCCGGGTAGGATGACGAAGTCGCCCTTGCGATCGCGCTTCGAATCTTTCTCGTCGTCGAGGCGCAACTTCCCCTTGCGGGCTTTTTCGTCGGGGCCGTGGCAGGCGATACAGTTCTCGGATAAGATCGGCCGGATTTGGCGGCTGAAGTTGATCGGTTCGGCGGAGCAGAGGGCGCTGACAAAAACGCCAAGAAATAGGGTGGCCTTGGAGGGCATGGGGATAGGACAGGCGGCGGAGCAGGGGTGTTCCGCCGTAAGGCTAATAAAAGAGACCTAATGCCCGGGGGTTTCAACCCCCAAGCAGGAGACCCTGGGGACGTCGAAACATCCCCAGGGTCTTTAAATTGGTCGGGCAGGAGAGATTTGAACTCTCAGCCTCTGCTACCCGAAAGCAGCGCTCTACCAGGTTGAGCCACTGCCCGACACGAAATATCAGCATAGACCAATCTGAGGGGGTGTTTTCAAACTAAATCCGTCGGGAAAATCGAGGGGTGATGGACTTCGGCGTCTTTCGGCCCAAGTTGCTAAGATATGAACCTTACGGTGCGACGTTCGGGTGAGCGCGGCTTCGCCGATCACGGCTGGCTGGTGGCCCGCCACAGCTTCAGTTTCGCGGATTATTACGACCCAGCCCACATGGCCTTCCGGTCACTGCGGGTCATCAACCAAGACCTCGTGGCTCCCGGCATGGGCTTCCCGGCGCATGGCCATAAGGACATGGAAATCTTCACGTACGTCCTCGAGGGTGCCATCGAGCATAAGGACAGCATGGGCAATCACGCGCAGCTTAAGCCGGGGCAAATCCAGGTCATGAGCGCGGGCAGCGGCGTCAAGCACAGCGAGGTCAATCCCTCGAAGACCGAACGCCTCCATCTCATCCAGGTCTGGATCATGCCGGACCGCCCCAGTCTCAAGCCACGTTACGCGGAATGGACGCCCACGCCGGAACAGCTCGAGTCGCCCAAGGTGCTCATCATCTCGAACGATGGTCGCGAAGGCTCGGCGCACATCAGCCAGGACGCGGATGTCTATCGTGTGAAGACTCAGGCTGGGGCGACGGTCTCGCATGACCTGCGTCAGGGCAGGGGGCTGTGGTTCCAGTTGATCGGTGGCGACGTCGAGATCGGCGACGTGAAGCTCGCCCCTGGCGACGCAGTCAGATCCGAAGACGCTGGCACCTTCGCCTTCAAGTCCGCCGGCCCTGTCGAAGCCCTCCTCTTCGACCTCGCCTGAAATCGTCACAGTAATCCTTTATTATATCCTCCATCTGTCATCTGCCCTCTGTCATCTTCCCATCATGTCCTCCCCCCACATCCCTCAGAAGTCTCCCATTCCCGTTCTCGTCGAAGCCGGCAAGACCTACTACTGGTGCTCTTGTGGACACAGTAAGAACCAGCCTTTCTGCGACGGCGGCCATAAAGGTTCCGCCTTCACGCCGGTTCCCTTCACGGCAGACGCCAACGGCACGGTCTATTTCTGCGCCTGTAAGCATTCTAAGAAGGGCGCGCTATGCGACGGCTCCCATAAGGCCCTCTGAAGTTAGCCCTTTCAACCTCCCTCTTTTAGGCTAACCTGACTTTGTCATGAAAAAAACCGCCAACATCGTCGCTATCCTCCTTGGGGTGGCCTTCATTATCTTCGGTGTCTCTCACTTCGTGCCCGCTGTGAAGTCCTTCCTGCCAGCGCCCCCGCCCCCCAATGGTGAAGAGGCTGTCAAACTCACCACAGCGTTCTTCACCGGCTTGGCCGGCTCCAGTTATCTCACCGTCATCAAGGCCCTTGAGATTATTGCCGGCCTCCTGCTCATCGTGCAGTGCACCCGTGGCTGGGGCGTCGTGCTTTCTGGCGCAATACTCTTCAATATCTTCTTCGTCAACGTGCTCATCATGAATATCTGGAATCCTATCGTGATCGCCATGGTCCTCGCCGGCCTCTTCCTCGCCTGGGTCGGTCGCAAGGGTTTCTGCTGCCTCGCCTGTTGCGGTTCCGGCGAGTGCCTCGGCACCTGCGGTTGCTGCAACAAGGACGGCCAGTCCGGCGGTTGCTGCGGCGGCAAGTAAGCCTTATTGGCCTCACGAATCAGCCCCCGACCTCGGGGGCTTTTTTGTGCCTGCGATGCAATCATTCTCAGGTCCCAGGTCTCGGCCGTCAGGTCCCGGGTTCAGGTGTTCGGCACCAGGTACAGGTTCAGGACCCGTACCCGCACCTGCACCCGATGACCCGAACCTGATACCCGACGGCCGAGACCGGAGACCTGAAGAAGTATGCACCCCAGCAAACTATCCGGTTCCCCTATGGTGCCCCCTTGTGTGCTGTGTCTCTGCATCGGGTAGGGTCGAGCATCCTTGCTCGACCGCGGCCGGCCAAGGATGGCCAGCCCTACCATCTGCTTCGCAGCGGTTCACCTTGCCCACGTGCCCCCTGCGTGGCCTTCCGGCCACGCCTTACTTCTTCTTGGCCTTGGCCGGAGGAGCCGCCTTGAGCGGGTGTTCCTTAAGGAGTTCGTCGGCCATGTAGAAGTTGACGCGGTCCTTGGTGGCTTCGCGGACCTTCTTCACGGTGGCGGGCGAGACGAGTTTGCCGTTGTTGCCGAAGGAGAGACGCACGTAGCTGAGCACGGCAGCGGCTTCCTCGTCATTCAGCAGACCGCCGTAGCCCATCATGGGGGGCACGCCCTTGGTGGGGTCGAAGTGCTGGCCATTGACGGTGATGGGACCCCAGAGGCCCTTGAGCAGGATCTTGGTCAGGCGTTCGTCGTCTTCGATCCAGTTACTCTTTGAGAGGGGCGGGTAGATGTTCACGATGCCTTTTCCGTCCGCCTGGTGGCAGGTGGCGCAATGCGCGTCACGGAAGTAGATTTCGCGGCCGAGCTTGAAGGCCTTCTCCTCGGCGGCGGTCAGCTTACGCGAGGGCTTGGAGTTGGTGCCGGCTTCGGCGATGGCTACTCCGATCTTGAGCTTGCCGCTGAAGTAATCCGCGGCGGCCTGGTTGCCATCGAGGTTCAGCTGGCTGGCCGACTTAAGGGCGTCGACGTCGTCCTTGAGCGTGTAGGTGAGGGCGTAGTGCAAGACGGGCCCGACCCAGCGGTCGACGGGTAGCTTGAAGGCTTCCACGGCGATCTTGGCGCCCTCGGCGTTGTCGAGCCAGGTGGCGGCGACGACGGCGGTCAGGCGGACGCGGGCGTTCTCGTCGCGAACAGCCTGGTTGAGGAGTTCGACATGGTTCGGCAGCTGCCAGAAGGAGTGGCGGATGACGTCCACGGCGGCGGCGCGTGCTTCAGGCTGCTTGGCCTTCAGGAGCAGCGCGATGAGGTCGGCGTCCGGCTTGTTCTGCGCCCAGGTCGCCCAGAGGGCTTCGCAGAGATGGTGTTCATAGGTGGCATCATTCTTGTCGAGCTTGGCGACCCAAGCCTTCACGGCAGGGAGGACCTCTGCGGGGGTATGTCCGCGGAGTTCGCGACGGGTGCGATAGCGGGTTCGGTATTCGGGCTCCTTGAGGTTCTCGAGGAGCTCGGCGACGGAAGCGCCGGCTACCTGGGCGGGTTTCACGAGCGGGCGCTCGGGGTAGGTGATGCGATAGATGCGTCCGC
>CAMDQP010000118.1 GCA_945906115.1 Opitutus sp. GAS368 | reverse complement strand
CCACTGTTCCCACTCGGCGGCGTGAGCTAACTTGAAGGCGGCTTCTTCGGCGTTCCATTCCTTGGTCGCGGCGTCGAAGGCTTTCTTGGCGGTGGCGTCGCCAGGCGTGGGCTTGGCCGGCTTGGCCTTGGCGAAGGCGGCGGGAGCGGTGGCGACCGTCACGGTGAAGCGACCGGTGGCCTCAAGGGTGGCCTTGGTGGATTCGGTCGTGCGAACCCAGTCGTGGTTATTGCGTCCGTCGAGCATCAGGACGCGGATTTTCTCGGCGGCGCCGAGCGGTAGGGCCAGGAGGGCGAGCAGGCAGACGAGCCCGAGCTTATGCAGGGTTTTCATGGGGAGAGCCTCATTGGAGTCATTTCCTGAGGGTGGGCGAGCGTTTTCAATTTCGGTCCAGCGAACGATAGTGAATGGCCTCCAATAGATGGGCCGTGGCGATGCGTTCGGCGCCCGCGAGGTCAGCAATCGTCCGGGCGACCCGCAGAATACGGTCATAGGCTCGGGCGGAAAGCCCTAGCTTCTCCATCGCCTGCTGGAGGAGGTCGCCCTGAGCCTTTTCCAATGCACAATACTCCCGGAGTTCGCGTCCGCCGAGGAGGGCATTGCACCCGCCTGTTCGGCTGCCGAAGCGAAGGCGTTGTTTAGCTCGCGCCGCTTCGACGCGCCCCCGGATGGCAGCGGAGTCTTCGCCAGGTGCCGCGTTGCGGAGTTCCTCCAGGGTAAGTGCCGGTGCCTCGACCTGGATGTCGATGCGATCGAGGAGCGGCCCAGAAATCTTGCCACGATACTTACGCACCTGCATCGGTGAGCAGCGGCACTCGCGTCGTCGGTCGCCAAGGTGTCCGCAGGGACAAGGGTTCATCGCCGCGACCAACATCAGGCGCGCGGGCAGGGTGACCTTGGCCGCGGCGCGGGAGACGGTGACCTGGCCGTCTTCGAGCGGTTGGCGTAGTACCTCGAGTGCCGAGCGACGGAACTCCGGGAGTTCGTCGAGAAAGAGCACGCCGAGGTGGGCGAGCGAGACTTCGCCGGGCCCGGGAATGCTGCCGCCGCCGATGAGCCCGATGTCACTGATGGTGTGGTGCGGCGAGCGGAACGGCCGGTGCCAACCGCGGCGGGCGTCGGCGAGCGCCATGCCTGCCGCCGAATGCACGCCGAGAATCTCGAGGAATTCCTCCGCGTCAGGTGCGGGCAGGATGGTTGGGATCCGTTTCGCAATCAGCGATTTTCCAGAGCCCGGCGGGCCGATCATCAGCAGGTTGTGACCGCCCGCGGCAGCGACTTCGACCGCTCGGCGAATACCTGCTTGGCCTTTGACCTCGGCGAAGTCGGGCTGGCCATCGGTCGACGACGCCTCCGGTACACGCTTCGGCGTCAGCGGTTCGACCTTCGCTTCGCCCGTGAGGAAGCGCAGGGCGCCGTCGAGCGTGTCCACGGGGATCGCTTCGATACCGCCGACGAGCGAGGCTTCTTCGGCCGAGGCGCGGGGCAGGATGACGCCACGCAGGCCGGATTTACGTGCGAGGATAGCCATCGCGACGCCGCCGCGGAGGGGACGGGTCGCGCCGCTGAGGCCGAGTTCACCAGCGATGAGGTAGTGTTGCAGGAACGTTCGGTCCAGTTGCCCCGTCGATGCGGCAATGCCGAGGGCGATGGGTAGGTCGTAGATGGCACCTTCCTTCTTCAGGTCGCCGGGCGCGAGGTTGATGGTCGTGCGCGTCTCCGGTAGCCTTAGGCCGCTGTTCTGGAGGGCCGATTGTACACGCTCTTCGGATTCCTTGACCGCCGCATCGGGCAGCCCCACCAGCCAAAGCCCGTGTTCGCCGAGCTCGCCGGTATTAACCTCGATCTCGACGGGGACGGCTTCGACGCCGACCAAGGCGGCCGATCGGATGACAGAGAGCATATCGCAGGGCAGGGGTTAACGCGGGGTGCCACAATCTCCGACGCTTGGGGCCTAAATCTCAGCATTACCACCCATTGCTGGGTGGTTTACCTTGGCAACCCTTTGGTAGTTTGGCTGTCATAATAACTCCTTTTCATGTTTCCCCGTCTCGCCCTCCTCAGCCTGCTCCTAGCGCCCTTGGTCTCCTCCGGCGCCGTCTCTCCGTTTCTCGAGAAGAACTGCGTCGAGTGCCATGACGCCGAAGCCAAGAAAGGTGGCCTTGACCTGACCGCGCTCAAGTCCGACCTGACCGACGCGAAGTCCTTCGAGACCTGGGTGAAGATCTTCGACCGGACCGCCAACGGCGAGATGCCGCCCAAGAAGAAGGCGCGTCCCGACGCCACCCAGAAGTCGGCTTACCTTGGTGACCTCTCCTCGCTCCTGTTCCGTCAGGATACCGCCCGCATCGCCGCCGAAGGCCGCACCGTCGAACGGCGCATGAATCGGTTCGAGTACGAGAATGCCGTGCGCGACCTCCTGCAGGCTCCCTGGCTCGACTTGAAGGAAATCCTACCGGAAGACACCGAGGCGTTTCGCTTCAATAAGACCGGACAAGCCCTCGACGTCTCGCACGTCCAGCTCCAACGCTATCTTACCGCCGCGGAAGAAGGGCTGCGCTCCGCCTTCGTTTCATCCGTCGAGAAGCCAGACGGCTCAACGATGCGACACTATGCGCGTCAGCAGCGTAGCTACACTGGCAAGATGAATTTCTCGGAATTCAATCAGTCGCCCGAGCGAGCCACCTTTCCGACGCTCGGCTTCGCTGGCCAGCCGGACGTCCGCCGCGGCGACGCCAAGATCACCGTCGGCAAATCGGATCCTAAGCTCCGTGACGAAGAGGGCGTGGGCGTCGTCCATGGCGCCTACGAGCCGGTGGAGCCGAGTTTCAGTACATTCCAAGCGCCGACCTCAGGACGCTATAAGCTGAAGCTTTGCGGACATTCCGTGTGGGTCGGGCCAGGCAAGCCGACGGGCAAGGGGCCGGCGCGCTGGTATATCCCGGACCTCGATGATATCTCCAAGGGTCACCGACCCGAGCCGGTGACGGTCTATGCACTGACGCATCCGCGCATCTTACGACGTATCGGCAACGTCGACTTCAATCCCGACCCTACGGTCAATGAACTCGATGTCGTCCTCCAGGCCGGTGAGACCATCCGGATCGACACCGTCCGTTTCTACCGCTCCCGCCCGGGTGCCAGCCGGGCGCAGAATCCTCTGGCAACGCCTGAAGGGCAGCCTGGCTTAGTGATGCGCTGGATTGAGGTGGAAGGTCCCATTGCGCCGAAATGGCCCGCTGCACCTTACGCCGTACTGTTCGACGATCTCCTGGCGAAGCCTGCCGTGGGCTCGCCCCTCCGCTACGACGTCGAGACGAAAGATGCTCCCAAGGACGCCGAGCGGTTGCTCCGCCGTTTCGTGAAGCAAGCCTACCGTACGCCCGTATCGGCGCAGGAAGAAGTCCGCTTCCTGCCTCTTGTCCTGGGCGCGATGAAGTCGGGCAGCACGTTCGCCGAGGCGATGTTGACCGGCTATACCGCCGTGCTCTGCTCGCCTTCCTATCTCTATCTCCAAGAGAAGCCCGGCCGTTTGGATGACTACGCCTTGGCCGCCCGCTTGGCCTACTTCCTCTGGAACTCCCCGCCCGACGCGGAACTCCGCAAGTTGGCCGCCGCCAGCACGCTGCATGACCCAAAGACCCTGCGTGCTCAGACCGAACGTCTCCTCGCCGACCCTCGCTCGGCCCGCTTCGTCGAGACCTTCACCGACTACTGGCTCGATTTGCGCAAGGCCGGCGCCAACGATCCGGATAATCTGCTCTATCCAGATTACTATCTCGACGACCACCTCGTCGAATCAGCGCGCGACGAGAGCCATGCCACCTTCGCTGAGATGATTCGCGGCAATCTGCCGGCCCGTAATATCGTCGACGCGGATTTCGTCTTTGTGAATGAACGCCTCGCGGCACTTTATCAGCTGCCTCCGGTGGCGGGAGCGAAGTTGCAGAAGGTGACTCTCCCTAAAGACAGTGTCCGCGGTGGTTTCATGACCCAGGCCGCAGTCCTTAAGGTCACTGCCAATGGCACGACGACCTCGCCAGTTATCCGGGGCGCCTGGAT
>CAMDQP010000117.1 GCA_945906115.1 Opitutus sp. GAS368 | reverse complement strand
AGGGTTTCTTTGGAGAGGGAAGGGGCGGCCTTGCTCACGGCGGCGAGGGTGGCTTTGCGTAAATCAGCGATCAGGACTTCGAAGTCGTTACGCATGTTCTTCTTCTCATCCGGGGAGGCGAATTCGGCTTCCTTGCGCATTTCGTTCTGCTTGGCCTTTAGTTCCTTCACCGTCGGATCCTTCTGGGCGACGAACGCGGCGATACGGAATTTTGTCATGTCTTCGGCGGAGACGCCTTCGACGTCGGCGAGCAATTGGGCCGGAGTCATCGGCTTTTCTTCCACCTTGGCTTCGGTCGTCTCGGGCTTCGCCTCCGGGGCATCCTTCTGGGCGAGCTTGGCGTCGGCTATCTCTTTTTCGCGCGCCCGCTGGGTCGCTTCCTGGCCGCGCTTCTTGGTGGCTTCCTCGATGGCGTTGAGCGTGAACACCAGGGAGTCCTTATTGATCGAGGGGTCGAGCTTTAGCACGGAGTCCATCGTCGCCTTGACCATCGCATCGCGGGCCTTTTCGAAATCGAGACGAAGGTCTTCGGCTTCATTGCGACCTTTCGTGAAGCGGGTGCGCTCCTTGAGTTCGTTCAGGCGATTGCGGGCGACGGTGATGGCTTCGTTACCGTAAGACAGCATCAAAGCACGGCGGATCTTGGCATATTCCTCGGCGGGCACGCCCTCGACGGATTCCGGGAGGACGTTTTGACCTTTGGTCTGCCGGGCAGGCTTTTGGGCCGCAGGGGCGTCGGCCGGAGCATCGGCGGCGAAGCCGGCGAGGGCGAACAGGGTGGCTAAAAGGAAAAAGGCGGGGCGCATGGGTCTGCCTTTATAACAGCAGACCGCTAGGGAAGTTGCACGATTTGAGGGTTAGGGGCGTGATTACCATCACGTCCCTGCGGTTGCCTTTCTCCTTTCCTCCGGCCCACGGGCCCTCGTGTCCTCTCTTATTTAGCCTTCTTCTTCATCCCGTCTTTCGACTTCTGGCGGGAAGCTTCGAGGTAGGTGCGGACGAGTTCGGGCTTCAGGGAGGGGTCGGCCTTGATCATGGCCTTGGCGAGGGCTTCGTCGGCGGAACCGCGGGCGCCGCCTTTCTTCTTATCGACTTCGCCCTTCGGCTTCTCCTCGCCTGCCTTGAGGGCGGAATCTTCCTGTGCCTTGACCCAGGCGGCTTGGAGCTTCACGCCGTCGCTGATGGAGACGCCCTCGGGAATCTCCGGGATACCCATGCCCTTTTTCTTTTTCGCGGCGGGCTTGGGTTCGGCCTTTTCGGCCGGCTTGGCGGCAGGCGTATCCCCTTTCGGCGCTTCGGTCGTCTTCGGCGCATCAGCGGCGAAGAGCACGGACGTAGCGATGAGGGTCAGGAGCAGGGCAGGGAGACGCATGCTGGTAGAACACCGGGGGGTGAAAAAGGTTTTAGCGGTTAGCGGTTGGCGGATGGGTGACGCACTCAAAGGGGAACCGGAGACCGGGATTATGGCTTGGGGTCATTTAATATCCCCAGCTAATATCCCGGTTCCCGGTTTCCCTTTGTGTTTGGGCCTCCTCGTAAAACAAAAAACCCCGGCGAACCGGGGTCTTGTTCTAGCCTGTAATCCGAAGATTACTTGGCTTCCGGCTTCTTGCCACCCTTGTCGCCCTTGTCGCCCTTGCCCTTGCCCTTGGCGCGAGCTTCGTCGAGAGCCTTGAAGACGGACTCGAGAGAGGCGTCGGCCTTGAGGATGGCAGCCTTGTTGGCTTCCATGACAGCCTTACCAGCGGCCTGCTTTTCTTCAGGGGTCTTGGCGTCAGCGGCCTTGGCCTTGGCGGCGATCACAGCTTCGTCTTTCTGAGCGGCCTTCTGGGCTTCGCCGAACTTCTTCCAGGTGGCTTCGTCGACGGACTCAGGCTTCTGGGGGACCTGCTTCTTGCCGCCCTTGTCGCCCTTGCCTTCGCCCTTCTTAGGAGCGTCACCCTTAGGGGCGTCGGGCTTGGGAGCGTCTTGAGCGAGGAGGCCGGCTGAGGTGATTAGGGCCAGGAGGAGTGCGAGTTTGATTTTCATGTGTGTAGTGGATTGGGGTTCGCCTTTAAAACCCCACATTCCTGCCACAGTTGCAAGATTCTAAATCTTGTTATGACACTCTTCATCAATGATTTAAGTCTTAATCTCTCCTTAATCTGGGCACACTGCTAGGCATGACCCCTGTTTTGCTGCATGTTCCGCATGATTCAACCGTGATTCCGCCCGCAGACCGTGCGGATTACCTGATTTCGGCCGCTGACCTTAGCCTGGAACAACTCCAGCTGACCGACTGGCATACGGCGGAGCTTTACGCCGAAGGGGTGCCCGCCGATGAGATTGTCCGCGCGGAAGTCTCGCGCCTGGTGGTCGATGTCGAGCGCTTTGCCGACGATCGGCTCGAGCGTTGCGCGGCCGTCGGGATGGGGGCGACGTATGTGCAGACCTGTGACGGAAGGCCTTTGCGTTCACTCTCGCCGGAGCGTCGCACGGAGCTGCTCGACCACTATTACTGGCCGCACCACCGTCGGCTCGACGAAGCCGCGGCGGAGCGACTCGCCCGCTTCGGCCGTTGCGTGATCCTCGACGCGCATTCTTTCCCGACCGGTCAGTTACCAACGCAGGTCGGTTTCTCGGCGCCGCTCGAAATCGGTATCGGCACGCAGCCAGGCCACACGTCGCCAGAACTCCAGGCGTTGGCCGAGGGATTCTTCCGCGCGCAGGGCTTTGTCGTGGGCGTCGATATCCCGTTCAGCGGCGCCATCGTGCCCAACCGCTTCTTCGGAAAGGAGCCGCGGGTGCAGTCGCTGATGATCGAAGTGCGCCGCGACCTTTATATGGACGAGACCACCGGCGAGCGACACGGCGGCTTCGCGCGCATCCAGGCGGTGCTCACGGAATTTCGCACTGAGCTCGCGCGTTTCGCGACTACTTGACGCCGGCGTTGGCTTCGCGGGCGGATTTATCGACCTCTTCGCGGAGCAGGCCGAGCGCTTCCTTCCACATCGCTTCCATCTGCGGCACGACAGCCGCCTTGGCTTCATCGTCCTGTGTCTTCCAAGCGGCTTCAGTCGCCTGCCATTGGGCGATGATTTCCTTCACGCGCGGCTGTGCGTTCCACCGCTTGGCGGCGTCATCGAAGACCGCTAGGTTCATCTGCTTCATCTCCTGCAATTCGCCGATGCCCGTGCGGACGATGCTTTCGCGGCGGGCGTTCGGGGGCCGTGCGTCGGCAGAGATATCCTGTTTATCGTCTACCGTAAGCCCTTGGAGGCTGCGGGGTGCGCTGGCGGCAGGACGAGAGCCAGTTGTAGTCTTATTGGTGCCACTCGCCGTGGGGCTGCGACCGGATGTTTTGCCTTCTGACGTGTCGGAGGCGAGCCAGGTGAACCCCGCCCACACCAACGCCAAAAGCAATAAGCCGCTGAGCAGGGGGCGACTGGCGAAAAAAACTTTCATGGGCAGCGGACGACCATCAGGCCGTCGTCGACCTTACTGGAAGACGATGGGAGGCGCCGGGGCTGGCACTGGAGCAGCGTCGGGGGCGGCTCCGTTGCCGGGGTTCACGACGCCTCCGCCGGTGATCGTGACGGTCGGGGCGGCCGTGGCGGGCGCGCCGTTCCCCGCCTCTTTAAGCATGCCTAAGCCGCGGTTGCGAACCGAGGCGAGTTCGTCCATGATGGATTGCTTCTGGTCGTCAGTGGCGGAGCGATATTGGGACTCGAGTTCGCGCATGCGTCCGTAGTTGGCTCGGAATTCGTCGTTCGCCATGGCCACGCGGAAGGCGTTGCCGATCTTATCGCGGTCGCCGCCGAACATGTTCTCGACCGCTTTCTTACCGTCATCGCGCCAAGTGGCGAACTTCGCGTCAAGCTCGGCAATGGGCTTAGATTGCTTGGCGAGATCCTTCTCCTCGACCCCAGTACCCACGTCATCCCTTCGGCTGAGTTGGAGGGTTTTCGCGGTGCGGACCGTTCCTTTCTCCATGACGAGCTTGCTGACGGGGGAGACGCTCTTCTTGGCGGTGCTTCGGACGACGGAGACGTCCTCTGGCTGCACCCACTGGTACAGGGCGTAGCC
>CAMDQP010000116.1 GCA_945906115.1 Opitutus sp. GAS368 | reverse complement strand
AAGGCCTAAGGTCGACCTGAGGGCGAATCCCCTGGTACACAACGGGGGTGTCTGAGATTGCCCAGGATGGGGGGCACACCTAGGTTGCGAGCGTGAGCAAGCCCTCCCTCGAAGCCCTGAAGTCGATTGCACTGGCCACGGCCATCGCCGCCGGCGACCTACTCGCCAAAGGCGCCCAGATGAAGGTCAACGCCTCCACGGATGACGACGTAAAGATGCAAGCCGATGTCGACTCTGAGCATCTCGTCCGCGATATGCTCAAGGCCACCGGCATCCCGGTCATCGGCGAAGAACTCGGGGGCGACGCCTCCCTCTACGACGGCGACAGTCTCTACTGGGTCGTCGACCCGCTCGACGGCACCTACAACTACCTCCGCCGCCAACCCTCCACCTGCGTCTCGCTCGGCCTCATGCGCGGCAAGGAGCCGGTGCTCGGCGTGATCCACGACTTCACGGGTAAGAAGACCACTCTCGGCGTCGTCGGCGAAGGCAGCTTCGTCAACGGCGTCCGCATCACGCCCGGGTGGGTGACCGACATCAAGGACGCGTGCATCATGACGGGCTTCCCCGCCGCGGCCGATAAGTCGGGCCCAGCGATGCAGCTCTTCGTCCAGCAGGTCGGGCGTTATAAGAAGATTCGCATGATCGGCTCCGCGGCCCTCGCCCTCGCCTACGTGGGCGAAGGCCTCGCCGATACGTATTATGAATCGGGCACGAACCTCTGGGATGTCGCCGCTGGGCTCGCGATCATCAAGGCCTCTGGTGGATATTTCCGCCTCGTGCCGACAGGTAACCGCCCGCTGAATTACGACCTCTGGGCCTCGGGCCGCGAGGAGTGGACGCACTGAGCCCGCGCCTTAGGCGTGGACAAGAGGCCTGATAAGGCTAGGTTTCCGAGGTGCTCCTCGCCTTCACTAATCCGATTAAAGAAGCCATCATCAAGAATACGGTGGAGAACTACGCCGAGAAAGTCCTCGGTCAGGACTACGGCTCGATGGGCTTCTGGGTGGCCCTCGCGATGGTGGTCGTCTATATCCCGCTCCTCGGACGACTCGCCGCCACGCACTTCTTCAGCAAGGACGGTACGATCTTCGGTATCGGCCTCGCCGGCATCGTCTCCGTCGCCCTGACCTTCGCGGCCATCTGCATGGCCGACACGAGCCTTTCGGGCTTCATCCCAAAATCCATCGAAATCCTGGTGATCTCCCTCTGCACGGCCACGGTCGTCCTACTGGTCACCAGTGCCTCCGCCCAGGTCCTGAGCATGGGCTTTGGCCCCTCCCTCGGCCTTCAGCTAGTCTTCTGGAACATCGTCTTCGTCGCCCAACTGGCCACGCGCTTCCTGATGGATTTCTGGAAGCACGTCTGACGCCTGATAACCCTGGTCAACAAGCAGGCCGGCCTCCTCACGGGAGCCGGCCTTATGCTTGGCACAATCTACGCGATCAGCCCGTAGCCTGGAGACCGGCAGCGATGGCGTTCAGCGAGAGGAGCATCTGCGGCAACTGCGCATCGGCTTCCTTGCGGTCGCCGTCGGCCACCTTCTTGCGCCAGTCCTTGAGGAGCGCAACTTGCTGTTCGTGCAGGAGATCGATGGCAGCCTCGCGCAGCGCGATCACCTTGCGGAGACGCGGACGGCCCTCGCTGAGCTTCGAACCAGAAAGTTCATCGAGCATCTTGCGAGTCAGGTTATGCTCGGCGAGGATACGGTTCAGGAAGAGGCTGCGGAGCTTCTTGTCCGTCACGAGACCACCGTAGAGTTTCATCATGCTACGATTAGAAGCCAGCACGCTGGTGGAGGCATTCGTGAGCATGTAGCGCAGGGGCGGCCAGCCGTCGTAGTTCTTGCGGATGACCTCAAAGCCCTTGGGGTCTTCTTCCTTGAGACGGGCCAGCGCGGAGCCGACACCATACCAACCAGAGAGATAGAAGCGGGCCTGGCTCCAGGCGAAAACCCACGGGATGGCGCGCAGATCCTCGAGCGAGGCGGCACCAGTACGACGCGACGGACGCGAGCCGATACGACTGGCTTCGATGACGTCGATGGGGGTGACCTGGCGGAAGAAATCGATGAAGCGCGGGGTCTGGATCAGCGACTGGTAGGCCTCGCGGGAGAACTCGGCGAGGCGGTCCATGACCTTGGCTTGCGCAGTCTCGCTGCGGACGGCGAAGTCATGCAGGAAGGTGTTCTGGGTCACGCCCGCGGTCAGGAGCTCGAGGTTGTTTACCGCGGTGATGTGGTTAGCGTACTTCTGGTTGATGCTCTCGCCCTGCTCGGTGACGCGCATCTCACCCTGGATCGAACCCTGCGGGAGCGCGTCGATGAAGCGGTGAGTCGGGCCGGCACCGCGGGAGATGGTACCGCCCCGGCCATGGAAGAAGACGATGCGCACGCCGTGCTTCTCGCCGACGGCGGCGAGGTTCTGCTGGGCGCGGTAAAGATTCCAGAGCGAGGCAAGGATGCCGCCATCCTTATTGGAGTCGGAGTAACCGATCATCACTTGCTGAGTGAGGCCGTCGGTGATACTGGCGTCGCGGCGGGCCTGCAGCGTGCGCTTGGTCATCGGATGCGACAGGAACGAGTCCATGATACGGGTACTCCGCTCAAGGTCGCCGATCGTCTCGAAGAGCGGGACGACGGGGAGGAGACAGTAGGCGTCTTCTGAGCCGCCGGCAGTGAGTCCAGCTTCACGGGCCAGGAGATAGACAGACAGCAGGTCAGAGACCGAACGGGTCATGCTGACAATCAGCGAGCCTAGGCCGGCGGAGCCATACTGGTCGATATGGGTGACGAGCGTACGATAGCAGGCGACCACGGCGTCGGCCTCAGTCCCGATGCTGGCCTGCTCACGCATGAACGGGCGGGTCGAGCGCAGCTCGGAGTCAAGGAAGCCGAGGCGGCGGGATTCGTCCCACTGCGCATAGTGGGTGTCGTCCTGACCCGTGGCGGCGAGGAGCTGGCCGATGGCCTTATCGTGGAAGGCGCTGTTCTGGCGAATATCCAGGACGGCCATGTGGAAACCAAAGGTGCGCAGAAAGCGCAAAAGCGGATCGAGCTCCGCGCGGGCGATGCGACCAGCGCCAACCTCGACCAAGGTCTCGCGTAGGAACAACAGGTCAGCGATGACGCCCTCGGGCGTATGATGCTGACCGGCACCCAATTCACCTTCGGCATTCGGCAAGCGAAGACGCGTCAAGTTGATATACTGACGCCAGGTCTCACCGATGTTGCGGTTGACGGCGTCCGCACCGGCTTCGCCATGGGCGGCGGCATGCTTGGCGACTTGACGCAAGAATACTGCCGGGGGCTCCTGCAGATGATCGCCCAGAGAAAGACGCTGCCCGAGGGTCTCGAGGCGTTCGTTGCAAATCGCGACGGCCGTGGTGCGGAAGAGATTCAGGGCCCGAGCGGTGACCTCGGCCGTAACCAGCGGGTGGCCGTCACGGTCGCCACCGACCCAGGTGCCGAGGGCGATCTGGGGCAATGAATCCGGGTGCTCAACGCGGGCGGGGTCGAAGCCGGCTTCTTCCCAGGCCTGGCGCAGGCGCAGGTCCATGCTGACCACGGCGTCCGGGAAGACCTTCGAGAGGAAGTAATTGATGTTCCGGAGTTCCGACGCGACGTCGGGCTTCTGGTGGTAGATTTCGCCGGTGCGCCAGAGGCGTTCGAGCGCGACCTTGATTTCCTCGCGGATCGCGCGCTGTTCGGCGACGGTCCACATATTGTTTTCCCGACGGACGAGTAGCTTGTAGATCTCGCGATGAATCTCGAGGACCGTGGCGCGCTTGGCTTCGGTCGGGTGGGCAGTGAGCACAGGCTCAATGCGCATACGATTGAGGCGCTTGGCAATCTGCTTGTCGGTCAGGCCAGCCTCACTCA
Organism: Opitutus sp. GAS368; assembly: GCA_945906115.1. Lineage (GTDB taxonomy): Bacteria > Verrucomicrobiota > Verrucomicrobiia > Opitutales > UBA953 > UBA953. Next base: position 202 of record CAMDQP010000116.1, on the reverse strand, counting down.
GGGCGCGGAGCGCACGACCCCACGAGCCAGGATCGGAAGCGAGACCATGCTTGTCTTCGCGGAGACGCTTGGACTGGGCGGATGCATTTTCTTCCACCATGTTGAGGAGCTGGAAGGCGATCGAATAGGCCTGCACGCCGCGGTAGGAAAAGATTTGCACGCCGCGCAGCTTGCGCTTGCCCATCCACGGCAAGGTGCCGGC
>CAMDQP010000115.1 GCA_945906115.1 Opitutus sp. GAS368 | reverse complement strand
GCCCAGAGCGGGGCCGTCAGGCGCCACATACCGATGCCAGCGGCGCGGGCGGCGGAGATCTCGTGATTACGGTTCATCGTCGCGAGGACGAAGATGACCGAGATCAGCAAGGAGATCGGGATGAGCATCGACAGGTTCTTGACCAAACTAAGGGACATGAACTGCAGAATCGTACCAAAAGAAGCGCCCCAGCCCAGGAAGTCGGGAATCCAGTTATACCCCTCGGAAAGCAGCAGCAATCCCATGAAACTGAGCAGCGAAAGGGCGAAGACCTTGGCCCATTCGGCGAGGATATAGCGGTCAAGGATACGCACTGCCCGGAATGACACCAAGGGTCAGCCTTCCAGCAACCTCAAACCAAGCCCAAGTCCCCGTTTCCGTCGATTAAATGCAAGTTTCCGCCACTGGGTAGATGTCCCCACCGTTAGGGTTGAAACCTTCCCGCATGGAGACTGTCTTATGCCTACCCCATGCCCCGGATCAGCCCCATCCTCGTTGCGCTCGTCGTCGCCCTGCCCTCCTTAGGCGCGAAGCTCGACTATAACGAGGACGTGCGCCCGATCCTATCGGAGAACTGTTTCTACTGCCACGGACCCGACGGCAATAAGCGTAAGGCTAAACTCCGGCTCGATGTCCGCGAAGCGGCGTTGCAGAAGAAAGCCTTCATGCCGGGCGACGCCGAAGCGAGCGAACTGGTGAAGCGACTCTTCTCTAAGGACTCGGAAGAGGTCATGCCCCCGCCGGATTCCCATCGCACGGTCACCGCCGCCCAGAAGGAGATCCTCAAGCGCTGGATCGCCGAAGGCGCCGAGTATAAAGCCCACTGGGCCTTCACTGCGCCCGTCCGCCCCGCCCTGCCGGCCAACGGCGAGTCTAACCCCATTGACGCCTTCGTGGTCGAGAAGCTGACCAAGGCTGGCCTGAAACTCTCGCCGGAAGCCCCCAAGGCCACACTGCTCCGCCGCTTGTCGCTTGATCTCACCGGCCTGCCGCCCACGCCCGAGGAGACCACCGCGTTCCTCGCCGATGCGAGTCCCGACGCCTACGGCAAGCAGGTCGATCGCCTGATGGCGTCGCCGCACTACGGCGAACGCATGGTATTGCCGTGGCTCGACGCCTCGCGCTATGCGGACAGCAACGGCTTCCAGCAGGACGGCGACACCTTCCAATGGATCTGGCGCGATTGGTTGGTGAAGAACCTCAATGCCGACAAGCCGTTCGACCAGCTCAGCACCGAGATGCTCGCCGGCGACCTGCTCCCGAACGCGACGCTCGACCAGAAGATCGCCACGGCTTTCAATCGTAACCACATCCTCAACGGCGAAGGCGGTAACATCGCCGAGGAACAGCGCTACGTGAGCCTCTTCGATCGCGTCGAGAGCACGACGACCACCTGGCTGGGCATGACGGTCGCGTGCGCGCAGTGCCACGACCATAAGTACGACCCGGTCACTCAAAAGGACTATTACCAGTGGATGGATGCGTTCAACCATGTGAAGGAACGCGGCGTGCCGAGTGGCGGCCCCACGCAGACCGGCGGCCGTAGCCGCTTCCGCCTCGACACCACCGTCGCCGAAGCGCCCTCGCCCGAACAGGCGGCCGAACTCGCCAAACTTCAGGCCGACTTCGACGCGCTGAACAAAGACTTCTTCCCCCTGCAGACCAAGGCCTTCGAAGCCTGGCTCGCCAAGCCGACCAAGGACAAGGGCATGCTGCCTAAGGAACTCGAACCGCTCCTCGCCGCGGATAAGAAGCGCGTCGCGGCGGAGACGAAGAAACTCCGCGACCATTATAACAAGAACGTCTTCACCGAAGACCGGAAGAAAATCCCCGCGATCAAGAAATTGGACCAAGCTAAGGTGCTGCTCGACGGCTACCGCGGCGATGTCCTGCCGCGCGTGATGGTGATGGCCGACGACCAACCTCGCGAAACGAACATCCTCGACCGCGGTGCCTATCTCTCGAAAAAGGAGAAGGTCACCTTCGACGCGCCGGGCTTCCTGCCCCCACTGCCGAAGGATGCGCCGAAGAACCGCCTCGGCCTCGCGCAGTGGCTCTTCCGTCCCGAACACCCGTTGACGGCCCGTGTGCAGGTCAACCGCCAGTGGCAGGAGCTCTTCGGTAAGGGCATCGTGCGCACCTCCGAAGACCTTGGCGTGCAGAGCGACCGCCCCACCCACCAAGAACTGCTCGATTGGCTCTCCGTAGAGTTCCGCGAATCCGGCTGGAAGACCAAAGCCCTCCAGAAAATTATCCTGACCAGTAAGACCTACCGCCAGTCCAGCCACATCACGAAGGAGCAGTTGCAGAAGGACCCGGAAAATAAACTCCTCTCGCACGCCCCGCGCCTGCGTCTGCCTTCAATGGTGCTCCGCGACGTCGCCCTGCGTTCCAGCGGCCTGCTCAACGCCCAAGTCGGCGGCGTGCCGGTCTACCCGTATCTGCCTGACAGCCCTTGGGAGAGCCTCGCCATCACCAAGGAGCGCGACTTCACCTACCCGCAGTCGAAAGGCGCCGACCTCTACCGTCGTTCGCTCTACACGTTCTGGCGCCGCACGATTGCCCCGGTGAACATGTTCGATATCTCGGCCCGCCAGACCTGCCGCGTGCGCACCGCGGTGACGTCCTCGCCTCTGCACGCCCTCACGATGCTCAATGACCCCACCTGGGTCGAAGCCGCGCGCGTCCTCGCCCAACGCGTGACCAAAGAACAGTCGACGGACGAAGCTCGCCTCGCGCGCGCCTTCGCCCTCGTGCTGGGACGTGAACCCGCCGGGAAGGAACCCGCCCTGATCGCCAAGATGCTCGCCAACCAACGCGCGGTCTATGCCGCCGACACCAAGGCCGCGGAAGCCCTGCTCGCGATCGGCGAAAGCAAGCGCGACGCGACACTCCCCGCCGCCGAACACGCCGCGCTCACCGCGACCTGCCTCGCCCTCTACAATCTCGACGCCGCCATCACCCGCGACTGATCCCATGGACTTCGAACTCTCTCCCTCCGAATGGCGCTCGCGACTCACGCGACGCAGCTTCCTCAGTGCCGGCGTCCAAGGCATCGGCGCCGTCGCTCTCGGGTCCCTCCTCGCCCGCGATGCCAAGGCCGCGAACAAGCCCATTGGCGGTCTGCCTGGCCTGCCGCACTTCGCCCCCAAGGCTAAGCGCATGATCTGCCTCTGGCAGGGCGGAGGCCCTTCGCACGTCGACCTCTTCGACCACAAACCGCTGCTCGAAAAGATGGCCGGACAAGAGATCCCCGCCAGCGTGCGCGGTGACACCCGTCTCTCCTCGATGTCGAGTGGCTACGCGAAGTACAACTGCGTCGGCGCCATCAAGCCCTTCAAGAAATGGGGCTCCAGCGGCATCGAGATGAGCGAGATGCTGCCCTACACCGGTGCCATCGCTGACGAACTCTGCGTCGTCCGCTCGATGAACACCGAGGCGGTGAACCACGCCCCCGGCGTGACGTTCTTCATGACCGGCTCGCAGATTCCCGGCCGTCCTTCGATGGGCGCGTGGCTCTCCTACGGCCTTGGCACGATGAACGAGGATCTGCCTTCGTATGTCGTGATGACCTCCTCCGACGCCGCCAAGACCTGCGGTCAGCTCTTCTTCGAGCACTACTGGTCCAACGGATTCCTGCCCGGCAAGCATCAGGGCGTCCGCTTCCGCGGCGTCGGCGATCCGGTCCCGTACGTCGGCAATCCGGCTGGCGTCAGCCGCGAGGCGCGTCGCACGATGCTCGATGACATGCAGGCGCTCAACCGCGAGCACTTCGGTCAGGTCGGCGACCCCGAGATCGACACGCGCATCTCGCAATACGAGATGGCCTTCCGCATGCAGACGTCGGTCCCTGGCCTACTCGACTTCAAGAACGAGCCCAAGTCCGTCCTCGAGATGTACGGCCCAGAAGTCCTCAAGCCGGGCACCTTCGCCAACAACTGCCTCATCGCCCGCCGCCTCGCCGAACGCGGGGTGCGCTTCACGCAGCTGATGCATTCCGGCTGGGACCAGCATAATAACCTTACCACCGGCCAGCTCGCGCAGCAGTGCCTCGACACCGACCAGGCCAGCGCGGCGCTCGTCAAGGATCTCAAGCAACGCGGCCTCCTCGACGA
>CAMDQP010000114.1 GCA_945906115.1 Opitutus sp. GAS368 | reverse complement strand
GTGCGTTGGACCGGCACCGGCATCGGTTTTCCGTTCAGTTTGGTCAGGGCGGCCTTGGGGTCGAAGGAGTCCACGTGCGAGACGCCGCCGGACATGTAGCAGAAGATGACGTTCTTGGCCTTGGCCTTGAGCGGGCGCTTGCCGGAGGTTTCGGCGCCGAAGGCGGGAGTGGAGAGCAGGCTGGACAGGGCGATACCACCAAAGCCTAGGGAGCAGCGGCGGAGCAGTTCGCGACGGGTGAGCGGGTGCATGTTATTTGAGATAAAGGAACTCCTTGAGATTGAGGACCGACTGGGCGAAGTCCTGCCAGACCATCACCGGTTTGTCGGCGTGGGTGAGCTTGAGGTCCGCCAGGTAACGCGCCGCTGCCGCCTGTTCGGTCGGGCTGGCCTTGCGGGCGAGGGCTCGGAGGAAGAGCGTATCGACCTTGGCGGCGTCGGGCTGATTACGATCGAGGGTCGCCGCCCACTGCTTGGCGGCGTCGATGACGAAAAGGTTGTTCAGCAACGTGAGCGATTGGGCGGGTACGTTCGTGGCGTCGCGGCGCCCGACCGTCGTGAACGGCTTCGGTCCGTCGAACGTCGTGATCAGCGGGTTGAGGGAGTTGCGGCGGATGGTGAGGTAGACGCTGCGACGGACCTGTTCGCGGGGCGCGGCGACGGCGTTGTCACCGGGGCCATACATGCGGTGCTCGATCTTGCCGGTCAGGGTGATGAGCGAGTCGCGGAGGGCTTCGCCTCCGAGGCGACGCACGCGGACATGCGACAGCAGGGAGTTGTCGGCGTCCTTGGCGAGGGCCGAAGCCGTGGGCAGGCTGGAGCGCTGGAAGGCGTCCGTCAGGAGGAGTTCCCGGAGCTGGGCCTTCACGGACCACTGTTGGCTGGTGAAGCGTTTCGCCAGATAGTCCAGCAGCTCAGGGTGCGTCGGCTGGTCGCCGAGGCGGCCGAAGTTATCGACGGTGCCGACGAGGCCGCGACCGAAGACGTGGTGCCAGAGTCGGTTCGTGATGACGCGGGCGGTGAGCGGATTGTCGGGGGCAGCAATCTTTTCGGCGAGTTCCAGGCGGCCGCTGCCAGTGGTCACGAAAGCTTTGATGTCGAAAGCCTCAAGGTAGCGACGGGGGACGATGGCCGCCGGTTGCTTGTATTCTCCGCGCACGAAGAGCGGCATGTCCATTCCGACGTCCTCCCAGAGGCCGGGGGCACGACGCGGGGTGACCAGTTCTGCTTCCAGTTTCCGGTATTCAGCGGTCAGGGTGGTCAGTCGCGGCGTGAGGGCGCTTCGGGCGTCCAAGAGTTCGTGACGTAGGGCTGCGTCGAGCAGCGCGGCTTGAGCTTCGTCGGCACTATCCTTGCCCCAGGCGGAGGAGGCCTCGGCAAGGGCTTTCACCACTTCTTCGACGGTCTTCAGCTGCGGCGCCCGGACGACGCTGGCTTCACCCGAGGTGGGCCCGGCGCCGGACGCATGGAATACGACCTGACGGACACCATAGGAGCCGTCGGCGGCTTCTTTGCCTTCGGGTCGAGTGGAGTCGTCGGGCAAGGTGAACTCAAAGTAGGCGGACGAGCCTTTGCGGTAGGCGGTGTCGAGCGTGATCCAGACGGGCCGGTCCGAGTTGATCGCAGCCTTAGGGAAGCGGTTACCGGAGTTACCGATCGGGTAGTTGTCCGTGATGAGTCGCACGGTGGCGCCTCGCCCCATCGCTTGGACGCTGATGAAGTCGGTGGTGACCTTGAAGCGCGGCGAGGTCAGGACGGCGCTGTGCTTGGTGGAGAGCGAGTGCGAGTGCAGGCCCGAGGGGAGGATCTGCTTCGTCACGTCGGGCCCGCTGGTCTCGATGCGGAATTCGCCCGGGGTGAAACGTGCCGCCATGCCGTTGCCATGCCGTAGCCACTGGGCGGAGCTGTCATCGTTCAGCGACCAATCTGCTTTCACGCTGCTCGGGGCCTTGGCATCCTTCGGTTTCAGGCCGACGCGCAGAAAGGTCGAGGCGTGCAACGGATAGGTGGGGTCCTCTTCGCTCTTGAAGCTCTCGCCGAGTTTACCGTCCGCCGACTTGAGCGCTGCCAGCTTGGTGCGGAGCTCGTCTGCCTGGGCGCGGAGGCCGGCCAGTTTGTCATCCTTGGTCGCGACGGGCGCGAGTTCACCGCGGAGCGTACCCGCCTTGAAGGAGTCGGCAATCTGGGCGGCGGTCAGTGCGAAGCCATACAGGCGGGCTTCTTCTAGTTCGCCGCGGAGGAAGGCGTTGCCGCCACCGGTGTGACGTCGGCCAAAGAGCAGGCGCGATTTGGCTTGGGCGAACGTAGCGAGAGTCGCCTTCTCGTTCGCGGGGGCGTAGCCCGTGCCGTAGGGCTGGCCGTTGCGGTAGAGTTCGATCTTCCCGTCGGTCTGATAGACGATGGCCAAGTGGATGAGTTCGCCCGGCTTGGAGGTTTCAGCGGGGCCGTTCACGTTCTGGGTACGGACACCGTTGTTGCTACCAGCCATCCATTTCGCTTTCTGCTTTTCGGAGAAGACGAGTGAATCGAAGACGCCGCCGCTGATGGATTCGACGGTGATCACGCCGCCGCCGCGTTGATCGAGCGTCGGTAGGGCGACCCAGGCTTCAAGCGTCTTGGCTGTCAGGGTCGCGGTGGTCGGGCCGGTTTGCGCAAAGGAATCCTGGCCATCGAGGATGAGGCGGCCATCCTTGATGACGGCGCCGCCGTTGAGTTTGGCGTCGAGCTTGCCGACGAGGTCGCGGCCATCCTGCTCGAAGGTCCACCAATGGCTCGGTGCAGGACCGGCGCTCTGGTCAGCCTTAAGGCGACGGCGGAAGTCATCGGCCGAAAGTTCCTTTTCGGTCTTCGCTAGTTCGTCTTCGAGACGGATGCGTTCCTTGGAACTGGAACGGATGCGTTCGAGCGCAGCGGGCATTTCCTTGACCTGCCGAATCCACTGGACCGAAAGTTCGGAGCGGATGGCCTGCTTGAGTTCGCTTAGGCGATCGCGGTGCTGGTCGAGCAGGGCGGGGGAATCCACGGTCACCTGGCCCGGACGCGTCGAGGCGAAGATGCCGTAGAAGGCGGTGAAGTCCGCCTGGCTGATGGCGTCGAATTTATGGTCATGGCAGCGGGCGCAAGAGACGGTCAGTCCCAAGAAGGTCTTCGAGACCACGTCGATCTGGTTGTCGACGTTACGGACTTGTTCATCGATCGTGTCGACCGGCTGGAAGCCGTGTTCGATTAGTCGGAAGTGGCCGGTCCCGAGGGCGGACTCGTTGAGTTTATCTGCCTTGTTGATGCGAGGCGATTTCAGCAGGTCGCCGGCGAGCTGTTCGCGGACGAACTGGTCGTAAGGGACGTCGGTATTGAAAGCACGAATCAGATAATCGCGGTAGCGCCAGGCCTGTGGGATGGCGGGGTCGCCTTCGCTGCCGTGCGTGTCGGCGTAGCGGACGAGATCCATCCAGTGGCGGGCGAAGTGTTCGCCGTAGCGAGGCGAGGCCAGAAGGCGGTCGACGACCTTGATGAAAGCATCCGGGGAGGCGTCGGCTTCGAAATTGGCGATCTCGGCGGGCGAGGGCGGCAGGCCAGTCAGGACGTAGGTAGCGCGACGGATGAGCGTGGCCTTGTCGGCCTGGGCGGACGGCGTGATGCCGGCGGCGGCAATCTTCGCGTCGAGGAACCGGTCGATCTGACTCGCGGATTTACCAGCAGGAACGGCGGGTGAAGCGATGGGCTGAAAGCTCCACCAGTTTCGGCGGACCTGTAGTAGGTCGGACCACGCAGGGGTGATCGAGTCTTCCGGGGCCTTGGTGCGCGGGTCGGGGGCACCACGGTTAATCCATTCAGTGAAGTCCGCGATGATCTGTGCATCGAGCTTCGTGCGCTTTTTGGGCATCTGGAGGGTCTCATGGCTGTGATCCATGGACTGGAGCAGGATGCTCTTCTTCGCGTCTCCGGGTACGATTGAAGCGCCTTCTTCTCCGCCCTTGAGCAGACCGTCGCGATAATCGAGGCGCAGGTCGCCTTTCTGCTTCTTGGCGTCGTGGCATTCGTAGCACTCCGCCACGAGTACCGGGCGGATCTTCGACTCGAAGAATTCCAAGTCCGCTGGCTTGAGGTCAGCGGCTAGGG
>CAMDQP010000113.1 GCA_945906115.1 Opitutus sp. GAS368 | reverse complement strand
CGGACTGACGTTCGTGCAGGATGGCCTGGGCCTTGAGCACCTTCGCCTTCGCGGCGGCGGGGTCCTTGGCCATGGCGAGCACTGCCGGGACGATGCCCGCGAGCTGCGGTTCGTCATCGAGGTCGAACAGCCACTCATTCAGGCCGATGTCCTTCCACATGTTGCCCTTGGAGGTCTGTTCGGACCAGCGGCAGACGATGGCGGGGATGCCGCTGCCGACGCACATGATGGGCGAATGCATCTCGTTGCCGAAGAGGCCAGCGCTCCGGACGTAGACGCTCAGGGCCTCGTCGGTCAGCCAGTAATCTTGGCGCCAGACCACGCGGTCCTTCACGTCATCGGGCAGCTTATCGAAAAGGATCTCTTTGCCCAAGGTCATCTGGGTGCGGTCTTCGGGGCAGATCAGCACCTTGAGGTCAGTCTGCTTCACCACCGCGACGATTGCGGCGCGTAGCTGCGCATGATCGTGCTCTTTCATCTCGTCGTTGCGCTTCTGCTTCACGGGATCAAAGACACGCTCCTTGTGAATCGTCCAATAAGGCGTGATGCGGTAACGCGGGATGCAGCAGAGGAACTTGCCACGCTCGAGGCCCCAGCCATGCAGAAAGGCCTCGGCCTTCTCCTCGTTGCGCAGGTCGGTCGCGAACGCTCCGTCCGGACCGAACTCCATCACCGGGCATTTTACTCCGGCTGCCTTGGCGGTCGCGAGCGAGATCGAGTCCCGGAAATAAACGAACTGTGCATCGCTGAGGATTTTGACCGTCTCGGAAGTCGGCTGGCCTTGGGTGATGCCGAGGACGCCGTAAGGTTTCGGGCCCTGCTGGCGCCACAGCGCGACCTGCTTCTCGCCGACGAGCGAAGGGCCGGAACCGTGCAGAAGAAAATCATTCTCAGCGTAGAGTTGGGCGACGGCGGGCTTGGATCCGACGAACTTCAGTTTCGGAAAGCGGGCCGCCAGCATCTCCTTCACGCCGTTATCGACGTTGCTCGGCCAGAGGGTGATCACGGCCTCCGGGAAATACTTCTCCAGTAGGACCAACATCCCAGGCGTGTGCGCGATGTCGCCGATGTTCACCGTCTGCCAAGAGGAACGCAGCACCACGCGAGGGGCGCGCTTACCTTCGGCGGCGCCGAGCGAAGCGGCGATGGCGGCGACAAAGGTAGATTCCAAGAAACGACGACGGGAGAGCATGGGGAGATTAGGGCTAGGGCTAGGGCTGGGGTGAGTCAAACCACCCTTCCCTGCTCAAACTATTCCCGCCACCTGCCACCCGGGGCTGCCACCCGCCACCCGAAACGAAACGCTATGTCGTGACGCGGTCCCGACCCTACCCAAACAAGCAAGGACAGCACGAGGTGCTGTCCCTACCAATATTACCTACCCCAACCCCTAGCCCTGCTTCAGCCTAATTCTTCTTCGCGACTTCGCGCTTGGGCAACATCGCAAAATACTGATCCAGCGCGGCCTTGACCTTGGCCTTCATCGGTTCGACCTGCGGGGTGAGTTCGGCGTAAGACTTGGCGATCTCCTCGAGGTTCTTGTCGCGCTGCGGGATATCCTTCTGGGCGGCGGCGAGCGCCTTCTCGGCGTTGGCCTTCTCGCTCTTGGTGAGCTCGAGGGTCTTGGTGGCGGCTTCCACGAGGAGACGCTTGGCCTCCACGGGCTTACCGGCCTCGGTCAGCTGGGCCCGAACGGCGACCAGCGCCTTCTCGAGGATCGGCAGACCATCTTTTGCCTTCTGTACGGAAGCCTGGAGTGCGGGCAGCTTGGTGGTGTAATCCTTCTCGGCGTCGACGCCGGGGGCGGCGAGCTTCTCGCGTTCGGCGAGATGCTTCGAGCGCTCCTTGGCGATGGCAGCCACGGCGACGCCAGCAGGCACGATGGCTTTTTCCGCGGCGACGACCGCGGCATCAGCGGTGGTCTGCGTGGCGACGAGCGCCTGCTCAATGGACTTTGCGGCGACGAGCTCCTGGGCGGCTAAGCCCTGCCATGTCTGGGCCTTCGTAAGCGCAGTCTTGGCTTCGGCGACCTGCTGCTCGGTCTGCTTCTTACGAGAGAAGTAACTGAAGGAGAATACCGCGCCGAAAGTACGGGCTTCGCTGTAGGCCTTATCCGCGGCGGCGAGATTCACGCCGGCCTGCTTGGCTAAGTCGGTGGCCTTGACGGAGGCGAAGGCGAGACCCTTCGATTTCGTAGCTGCATCGGCGACGGCGGCCTTCGCCTTGGTGGCGGCAGAATTAGCAGCGTCGGCGATCTTCTTCAGTTCGTCGACCTTGACCGTGGCTTCGGTGAGACGCGCGCGGAGCGGCGTGGTATATTTATCGCGGTAGGCGGCGGTTGCAGCGGTAGCGACCGTGACGATGGCGTCGCGATCCTGGCCTAGGCGCACGATGGCCTCGGACTGGGCGTCGACCAGCTTCTGTTGCGCCTCAATCTTACCCTGCGCCTCAGCTTCGCTCAGACGCAGCGGCGAAAGGGTCTTGTCCGCGACGGCGAACTCGGCCTTGAGCGCCTCGAGCTCCGTCTGCTGCTTCGGGATCAGGTCCTCGTTCTGCGCGGCGGTCTTCTTCGACGATTCGATGCGGGCCGCGGCGGTCACCTTGGCGGCCTCGTTCTCGGCCTTGGCGGCCACGAGGTCAGCGATATCCTGTTCGAGCTTGGCCAGCTTATCCTGCTCGGTAAGGACGCCGACATTGAACTGGGCGGCCTTGAGAGTGACGATGCGTTCGCGGTGCGCAGCAATCTCGGCCGCGACATCGCGGGTCTTGGCCTGGGCGGTCGCGAGTTCGGTCCGGACTTTAGCAAGCTCCGCTTCGGCGGCGCGGAAAGCGACGGCGGCCGGCTTCACGGCCACGGCTTCCTTGGTGAAATAGACGAGCGCGGCGCGCTGGGCCACGAGTTCCTTGGTCGCCTTTTCCTTCTCGGCGGCCGACTTGGCCTTGCCGACCATGCCCTGCCAGTAGGCGATCGCCTTGTTTTCTTCGACGACCTTGGCCTCCATCTCGGCGAACTTCTTCGAGGCGGGTTCTCCGTCAGCCTTCACCTTTGCCAATGCGGCTTCAGCGGCGGGAATACGAACTTCGACGGCCTTCGCGGCGGCTTCGGCGGGAGGGAGCGCGGGCTCGAGTTCAGCCAGGCGTTTCTCGGCGGTCATCACGCGGTCGACGATCCGGGGAGGATTACTGGAAACTTGGATGATCTCGCGACCGGTCGCGGTCTCGAAGAAACGGACCTCTCCCAGCCAGTTGCTGGAGACGAAGGTCTTGGAGTCGTAGAGACCGACGACGCGGGCAACCTGATCGTTCTGCTTGATGCCCTGGGCGTGCTCGAGTCGCTTACCGTCGACGCTCCACATCGCGGTGGTGCCGTCGGCTCCGCACGAAATCAGGCGGCCGTCAGGCAAGAAGGAAACGGACTGCACGTTGCCGCCATGGGCGCCCCAGGTTGCGACCTGCTTGCCGGTCTTCATCTCCCAAGTGGTGATGATCCCGTCGGCGGAACAGCTGGCGAGGATGTTGGAGTCGGCGCGCCAAGCGAGGTCGGTGACGCTGCCCTTATGCTGACCGAGATTGTAGAATTCGCCGCCGTTGTCGGCTTCCCAGACATAGACGTTCCCGTTGCGGTCAGAGGTCGCGAGCAGGATGCCGTCCGGACTAAAGTCGGCGCCGGTCACCCACTCGGTGTGCTTGGCGATGAGGTAGAGCTGCTCGCCCGTGGCGACGTCAAAGCACTTCACCTTCTTGGTATTGGTGGCGAGAACGACCTTGCCATGGTCCGGCGAGATGTCGGCCGACATCACTTGGTCGAACTCTTTGCCGATCTCGGTGACACGCTTGCCAGTCTTGACGTCCCAGACGATGGCGTGACCGATTTTGCCTCCGCGACCGCCGCCCATGATCAGCAGCGAGCCGTTGGCGCTGAACTTCAGCGAGCGGGCATAACCTTCAGCGTAGGGCAAGATACCGGCGAGGTCGTGCGAGTCAGTGTCGTAGAGGAGAATCTGCTTCTGTCCGGCGACGGCGAGAAGCGAAGTCCACGGGCTCGCCGCCATGGCGATGACCGCGGAAGTACGCGGCGTCACGATGACAGGCTCGAGCAGGACGTTTTCAGGACGGGCCACCGCGCCGGTGGGCT
>CAMDQP010000112.1 GCA_945906115.1 Opitutus sp. GAS368 | reverse complement strand
AAAGTGGTGCTCCCGTTGGGAGTCGAACCCAAATCGCCGGCTTCGGAGGCTAGCATTCTATCCATTGAAATACAGGAGCGTGAGGTTCTAAAATCCCTTTAAACGGAGGTTAGTCAACCCTTCCCGAAACCGCCGGCGCTCTCGGCCTTATTTCGCGGGCATCACGCGGTCGGCGAAATCGGCGTAGTTCTTCCAGTCCTCGAGGAGGATGTCGTGCTTACCAGGACGAAGATGGTAACCGATGGTCTGGCCGACCGGCTTGCTGACGGGCGGGAATTCCTTGGTGCCGAGGCCTGGCTGGCCGAGCACCTGATAGACGGGATCAGCGTGCACGGCGCCGAGAAACTCGCCGAGCGGATCGGCCCAGCTATCCTCCGAGGCGCTGGCGACGTAAAGCGGACGCGGCGCCGCGAGCGCGAGCAGGTAATGTGCATCGAGCGGTAACTTGTCTTCCTGCTCTGAGAAGGTCTCGAAGCGTGCGGTGAACCAATGCGGGAAACCGCGGCCCTTGTAGTGACCGCTGATAACGCCGACGGTCTCGCCGAAGATGCGCTTGTTGAGCGCAGCGCCGCCGCAGCCAGAGTTATTGGAGATGACGAAAGCAAAACGTTGATCCTGCGCACCGGCCCAGAGCGAGGCCTTGCCCAGACGGGAATGGCCGTGCACGGCGGCGCGCTGGGCGTCGACGGAGGGTACTTTCTCAAGGACGTCGAGCATGCGTGACAGACCCCAGGACCAGCAGCCGACGGCAGCCCATTCGCCATCTTTCCACTGGGTATTCGCGCCGTCCGGAGAGATCGCCGCGCGGAAACCATTCTTCCATCCTTCGGGGTGATCGGGCTCGAAATCGCCGTAATAAGCCGTGGCGGAAGCGTAGCCGCGATCGATGAGCATCTCGAATTCCCAGCGACGGGCCTGCCCACCGCGTAAGGCTGAATCCGCCTGCGTGGTCCCTTTTAATGCCCACTGCTTGGAGACCCAGCTCAAAGCGACAAAGACCGCAGGGTCTTCCGTGGTGGTATGATTGCTGCCGAAATTAAGCCCAACGAAGACTGGAGCCGGACGCTTCGCCGCGTTGGGTACATAGAGCAACATATCGAATGACGGGCCTTTCTTGCCGATGGGCCAGACTTTGAACTGCGTGCGCGTGGCCTTACCACCAAAGGCGTCCTTGGACTGCTCGCGAACTTCGACCACGGCGTCAGCCTGCAACTTCGAAGTGTCCGGCGTACGCCCAAACATGTTCTCCTCGACGAGTCGGAAAACTTCCGGACGACGGACCTCGTTCCAGGTCTTCACGTCGGTCACCTTGCGTCCATCGGCACACAAGAGCGGATCGGGCAACGTATACGGCGGGACCTTCGCCTCTTCGGAAATCGTCGGCGGAATCGCAGCCAGTAGAAGCAGGGGTAGCAGCATGGCGCGACTATGGATCATAGTCGCGCGGGGGCAAGGACGAGGTAGGGGCAGTACCGCGTGCTGCCCTAGTGGCATCGGATTTCAGGTGGCGGCACTTGCGAGCTGCCTTGGGTAGGGCTGGCCATCCTTGGCCGGCCGCGGCCGAGCAAGGATGCTCGGCCCTACCCCGAGACAAAACTCAAAGGGAAACTGGAGACCGGATGGTTTGAAATCTGGGAACGCCTACCTCTCCCAAACTTCAAACCGATACCCAAGATCCCCCTCGCGTCCCTCCTTCGCCGAAACGAGTTTCGTGAAAACCTTCTGCCAATCGGCGGGGAAGAATCGATCGCCGTCGAAGTCGCGGTCGATGCGCGTGATGAGTAAGCGTTCGCAGAGCGGCAGGGCTTCGGCGTAGATGCGCTGACCACCAGTGATCCACGTCGGCCCCTCCCACTGGGCCATGCGCTCAGCGATGAGGATCGCCTCGGCCAAGGAAGTCGCCCGCTCGGCCCCTGGAAAGGATTTGGTCGGATCGCGCGAGACGACCACCGTCCCGCGATCCGGTAAGGCCTTGCCGAGTTCAGCGTAGCAAGCCGGGCCTTCGATCATGACACCCCCGGCGGTCTGGTCCATGAACCAGGCCAGGTCCTCGGGAATATGCCAAGGAAGCCTTCCCTCCATGCCGATGACCCCGTTACGGGCCACGGCGACGATGCATTGGAGGGGTTTAGGCACAGCCCCAAGGGATGTTAATAACCCCGCCGGACGCAAGCACCGGGGAGGGCTTGGACTGATTGACACCCGCCGAAAGACTGGGGTAAGTTGCCCAAATGATTACTTGGCTCCAGAACGCCACCGGCAAGCACCACCGCATCATCTTCGGATTCCTGCTCGTGGTCATCGTGGTCTCCTTCGTCTTCTACGGGTTCGCCGGTCGCGGCGCCCTTAGTTCCGGTGCCTACATGTACCAGGGCGTCGACCTCAACGACCCCACTGTCCGCGCCCGCTTCCGTGACGCTACCTTCTTCGCCCAGATGACCGGCCAGCGCATGAACGAAAACGGTCTGGTCCAGCGCGTCGCCGAACTCAGCCTCGCCGACTCCCTCGGCATCCCCTCCCCCTCCGTCTTCGAGATTCGTCGTGTCGCCCGCGAGATGACCACCTCCCCCGACGGCAAGAACGCGGATGGCCTCAACAAGTTCCTGGAGTTCGCCGCCAAGCAGCTCAACGTGTCCGACGACGAGACCCGCGCCCGCTTCGAGACCTACATCAAGGACACCTGGCGCATTCAGAAAGCGATCAGCACTCTCGCCGGCTCCGGTCACGCCACCGCCAGCCAGATCAAGCGCATCCTCGATCGCGAACGCACCCAGTGGACCGTCGACGTCGCCACCTTCGCCTCCGCTGGCTTCAAGCCCGAGATCAAGGTCGACGAAGCCAAAGTGAAGGATGCCTTCACGGCCAACATCGAGAACTACCGCCTCCCCCCGCAGGTCGCCGTCACGGCCGTCACCATTACCGCTTCCACCGTCGACACCGCCCCGGTCACCGACGACGAGATCATCAACATGGGCTATAATCAGGCCGAGAAGTTCAAGTTCGAGACTGGTAAGGTCAAGGAACAGGCGCTCGCTAAGCGTGTCGAGCTGGAGAAGTTGGTCCGTGCCGACCGCGCCATCACCAACCTCGCCGGCCAGGTCTCCGACGAACTCGCCGAGAAATTCGCCATCGATACTGCCAAGGCCGACAGCAAGGAACTCGCTGCCTGGATCAAGGCCAAGAACGCCAAGGTCACCGTGATTCCGTCCTTCGAAGTCATCAATCCTCCCACCGTCGCCAAGATCCCCGCCGAAGCCCTGCGCGTCGCCGCCGAGCTCACCGAAAAGGAATGGCGCACCGAAGTCTACCGCTCCGAAGAAGGCGCCACGTTCGTCCTGCTCAACAAGCGCACGGCCGACCGCCTCCCGACCTACGATGAAGCGAAGATCAAGGCCGTCGAGAACTGGAAGAAGTCCCAGCTCAACCGCCTCCTCGCCGAAGAAGTCGCCAAGGTCGGCAAGACCCTCCAGGCCGACATCGCCGCCGGTAAGACCTTCACCGACAGCGCCAAGGCTCAAAAGCTCGCGCTCGCTTCTCCGGCAGCCTTCTCCGTCTACTCCGTTCCGGAAACGCTCAACGGCGCCAACGAGAACACCGGCCTCCTCATCGAAGCCGCTGGCGTCGGTAAGCTGACTTCCGCCATCCGCACCGCCAACGGTGACTACGTCTTCATCCGTCCGGCCAAGAAGGATCTGCCTGAGGACAAGGCCGGTGCCGAAGAGGGCCGCCTGTTCGTCCAGCGCGTCTCCCAGCGTAACGCTTACTTCACCGGCATCGGCCTCGTCCAGGACGTCGTCCCGGCCCCCGTCCAAGCCAAGTAAGGCCTCCCCCGAGGCCGATTGAAGGACAGGCTCACCCCTGTCCTTTTTTGTGCCCGTCGGCCCCAGGTAAGCCCTCCCTTCTTGCCCTATACCCGCGACCCCCTTACGCCTTCCCATCTGGCCCTCCGGCTCTCAGGTCTTCCGGCCCTCCAGCCCTCCACCCTCCCTTTACCCATGTCCCAGGTCCGCGTCCGCTTCGCTCCCAGCCCCACCGGCTTCTTCCACATTGGAAGCGCCCGGACGGCCCTATTCAACTGGCTCTACGCCCGTCACACGGGCGGTAAGTTCATCCTCCGCATCGAGGACACGGACAAGGAGCGCAA
>CAMDQP010000111.1 GCA_945906115.1 Opitutus sp. GAS368 | reverse complement strand
GGTTACAGCACCGAACCGCGCTGGAATCCCGTCGTTCCGAATCAGCTCGTCTTCACTTATCAGGACGGTGGCGCCCTCCGTCTTGGCGTGCTCGATCTCGCCGCTGGTACCGTGACGCCGATCGTAACCAAGAGCCCGGTATCCATCGCTCATGCTTCGTGGTGCGCGGATGGCCGCCACCTGGTCGCCGCGCAAGGCAACTGGCTGGCTGTCATCGACAGTGTCACCGGCAAGGTGACGCGCCTCACGCCTTCGCAACTCGGCGATTGCTCCGAGCCGGACTGTTGGACGCCTCGCGCGCAGTGACCGCCCTCACTCGACGTACAGGCCGTCGGGGCGCACGGATTCTTCCGCGCTTAGGTAGAGGTTGAACTTCGCAAGCTCCGCGGGCGTAATGGTCGCGCCCTTGCTGGCGGCGGCGTAGGTCTTGTCGTCGACGAGCGCGAAGACCCGGTCCTTGTCTGTATCGCGAGCCAGCGCCAGGTAGCGCCATTGCGGCGAAGTGCGCGTGGTGACGAAGCGGTGCGTCGCCGTCTGGTGGTTAGCGTAGTAGGTGCGGCCGCCGACGGTCACCTTGTCGATGATTTTATAGCGTTCACGGTCAATCAGGAAGGCCTTGGCCATCGGCTCGCTGGTCCACTTGCCCGTGCCGAGATGCTTGGAGTTCCAGGGGAAGAAGACGGTGTCGCCGGCGATACGCGCGCCGACGATCACTAGGTTCAACGAATCGGAGTTGATACCCGAGATTTCCGAGATGTTAAACGTGCCGTCGGGGTTGAGAAGGACTTCTTTGGCGCCCGAGGTCAGCATCCAGGCGGCCAGCTCGGCGCCTTGAGCAGAATTGAATTCGCTCCAGCGCTTTCGACGGGCCACCGGCGAGGTCAGGGCATAGACCTTAGCCTGGAGGGCCTTGAGGCTTTCGGAGAAGGCGAGCAACTGGCCGCTCCAGGCTTTCTGGGCGGACTGCGAGCTCGCGGCCTGTGCGTGGAAGTCGACGCGGTCGATGAAGATCTTCAGCGCACTCATGCGCATGCCTTCGGCTTCCTTACGGAGCCGGCTGGCCTCGGCGAAACTGGCCGGAGGGAAGGTGCTCATCACTTCGGCGAAGAGCTGGGCGAAGCCGGCTTCTTCAAGGGATGGGCTGAGCACTTCGTCGAGGATCGCGGCCTGGGCCCCCAGCAGTTCGGTGGCCCTGGCGGAGGGTGCGTCACGCAGGACGTAGAGCCGGCGGTCGGCGTCGAGCGTCAATCCCCAGACAGCGATTTTCCGCCTCAGTGGCGAGGAGTCGACCTGACCGCGCAACGAGAAGGAAGAGTAAGGGTCGATTTGCAGGCGACTGGCAATCACGTTGAAGCCGGGCGAGCCGCCGCGCGGCTTCTCGAAAACGGCGCGTTCGGCGCGGGTCTTAATCTCGGCGAATTGGCTGAGCTCGCTCCGGAGTATCGCGAGGCTCGTCCGTGCGCTGACCTCTTCCTTGACGGAGAGACCGCTGCAGAAAGCGAGGGCGTCGCCCCCGAAGCCTCGGGATAGGCCCAGTAAGGCGCCGACGCCGATCATGGCGATTAGCGCGGCAACACCGACGACCCAGTGAAGACGATTGATGGAGGTGATCTTCTTTTCGTGATCAGCGAGGGCGAGCATCGCCTGGACCTGCGTGAAGGTGTCGACGTTGGCAGGTTCGGCCAGGCCGTAGAGCAGGAGGCGTCTCCGCGTGTCGGGGTCAAGTCGCGTGGCGGCGATCTCATCTTCGACTTCCGTGGACAAGGGTTTCGACCGCCGCAGCTTGAGGGTGCCACCGAATTTGAAATGGTCAGCGAGCGGCACCCAATCCGGCGACCCTTCGGGCGCGCAGAGCATGTCCGCCGTCAAAGTTCCTTCAGCAATCATCGCCATAATCTCGGCTTCGGTCAGAGGTCCGCGGGTTTCGTTACCGATGAGGAGTGAGAAGTGGCGCATGCGGGCGGAGTCCATAACTCTTCGGGCGTTTTTAATCCTGTTTACCAACGGTAGTTAGGCAAGACGAATGGACTCATCGATACCCTTTGCAAATCGCCGCAGAACCCTCTTTGCTTGGGTTCGTTCGATGGCTAATCCAGGCATCAATCAATCGCAGAAGCAGTTTCAGGGCCTCGTCCTGACGCCGCAGCTTCGCCAGTCGCTCCGCATCCTCCAGGTGCCTGCGGCCGAGCTCCTGCGCGAGATTTCGGAAGAGATGGCGGCCAACCCATTGTTGGAGGAAGTCGAGCCGGTCGACAGCGAGAGCCCGGATGGGCCCGTGCCCTCCGAAGAAGCGGAAGAGGAGGGCCCGCGCGAACTCTCCTTGGGCGACGAGGATTTTGATGCGTTGAAGCGCATGAAGGAGGATTGGGACGAAAGCTACTACGAGGAGATCCGCTCGCAGGGCTATACCCAGGAAGACGAAGAACGGCGCCGTCACATGCTAGAGTCCGCCACCGGCGAGGCTTCGCTTTCCGAACACCTCGCCGATCAGGCCCGGACGGCCTCCGAAGATCCGGCCGTGCTGGAGGCGCTCAAACTCTTGATCGCTTCACTCGATGAGCGTGGCTTCGTCGAGGAAGACCTTTCGACCATCGCCCTGCGCTCTGGCCAGCCTTACGAGGCCGTCACGACGGCCCATACCTTGCTGATGGCTTTCGATCCGCCAGGCATCGGCGCCCGCGATCTTCGCGAATGCTTCCTCGCCCAGCTACGTCAGCGCAGTCGCGGTCTTTCGACCGCCGCCCGTCTCATCACCGATTGCTGGGAGCCGATGATGGGTCGACGGCTCGATGAATGTGCCCGGGTGCTCGACGTCGAACTCGACGGTATCCGCGAGGCCCTCGCCGAACTCGCCAGGCTCGAGACGGTACCGGCCCGCCGATTCTCCCGCGACGATAACCGGGTGGTCACTCCTGACGCCGCCGTCGTACTAGGTGATGACGGCAAGTGGAAGGTCATCATGGACGACCGTCATGTCCCCAAGCTCCGCCTGGTGCCCGCCTACAAGGACATGCTCGCCGGCCAGGCGCTCGGCGACAAGGAACGGGCCTATATTCTCGAGCGGATGCGTCAGGGTAAGTTCCTCATCGGTGCAATCGAAGAGCGCCAGCGCACCATCGAGAAACTCGCCCATATCATCCTCGAACGTCAGGTCGATTTCTTCGAGCATGGCCCCGCCAAACTCCGTCCGCTGACCATGACCGACGTCGCGAAGGAGATGGGCGTCCATGAGACTACCGTCGGTCGTGCCGCCGCCAGTAAATGGATGCTGACGCCGCATGGT
This sequence comes from Opitutus sp. GAS368, assembly GCA_945906115.1. GTDB lineage: Bacteria > Verrucomicrobiota > Verrucomicrobiia > Opitutales > UBA953 > UBA953. The sequence goes on along the minus strand of CAMDQP010000111.1, from coordinate 864 downwards.
TTGCGCGAGTTCCGTTGGTTCTTCACTTCCGGTGTCGCGACGTCCGATGGGGGTACCGTCGCGCAGGAAGGCGTCCAGGAGCTCATCGCCGACATCCTGGCCCGCGAGAACCCCGCCGAGCCGCTGGCCGACGAGGCCATCACGGCGGAGTTACGCAAGCGCGGCGTGCAGATTGCCCGCCGCACCGTGGCGAAGTATCGCGAAGCGTTGGGCCAGCCTTCGGCGCACATGCGCCGCAAGCGTCTCTGATCAGCCGAAACGGCTAAGGACAGAGTCCCAGCCGAAGTTGGCCATGTCGGGGAAGACGAACTGCACGCCGGCCGTGAGGCCGTTCGGGAGGCGCGCAGGCGCGACGACGATGGGTAGACCAGCGAGCGAAGCGGGCGCATTGAGCGCGAGGAGGCGGCGGCGATGCGTCGAGTCGGAGTCGGCCTTGCGAACGGCGCCTCCGAACGTCGCGGGCAGCGCAATGAAGTGATGGCGACGGAAGACGGTGCGGAAGGCGTCGATCACGCGGGTGCGGATGGCTTCGGCGGCGTAGATTTCCTCGTGCGTCCGGCGACGGCCGGCGTCGAGGCGTTCCCAGACGACGGGGTCGTAATCTGGGCGACGGCGTTCGAGCCAGGCGGCATGCACGCGGGCGGCGGCATGGCCACCGAGTGTCGGATACGCGTCAGCTGCTTCCTTGAAGGCAAGCTGCAGGAGCATCGCGGCCGCGGCGTCTTCCTGGGCGCCAGCCTGGAGGGCGACCGCGCGCATGGCGGCGAGATCGTCCTTCGGGATGTCGAGGCCCAGGTCGCCGGCCCAGAGGCCGGCGCCGGCGGGCGGGGCTGCGCCGAGCACGGCGGCCGAGACTTGACGGAG
>CAMDQP010000110.1 GCA_945906115.1 Opitutus sp. GAS368 | reverse complement strand
TCGCTTGTCAATAATGTCGCCGCCCCCCTCGAGGAGCAGATCAACGGCGTCGAAGGCCTCCTTTATTATTCGTCCAACTCATCGTCGAGCGGTGCGCTCAGCATCACCGTCACCTTCGAGAACGGCGTCGACCCGGACATGGCGACCATCCTCGTGGCCAATCGCGTCAAGCTCGCTGAGCCGCGCCTGCCGGAGGAGGTCCGTCGTCTCGGTGTGATCACCAAGAAGCGCTCGAACGACATCCTCATGTCGGTGTCGATCGTCTCGCCCAAGGCCACGCGTGACTCCGTCTTTCTCAGCAACTTCGCCTCCTCGGTGGTCGTCGAGGAAATCAAGCGCCTCCCCGGCGTCGGCGACGCGGGCGTCTTCGGTTCCCGCGACTACGCGATGCGCGTCTGGCTGAGGCCGGACCGCATGGCTGCACTCGGTGTCACTTCGGCTGAGGTCGTCCGTGCGATCCGTGCTACGAACACTCAGTACGCCGTCGGCCGCCTCGGCCAGGAGCCTTCGGTGGACGCCGCCTTTGTGGTGCCCGTCGTGGCCCGCGGGCGCCTTTCGACCCCCGAGCAGTTTGGTGATATCGTACTGCGCTCCAGTTCCGCCGACGGTGTGCTCCGCCTTAAGGATGTCGCCCGCGTGGAACTCGGTTCGCAGAGCTACGAGCAACTCAGCATGCTCGATGGCAAGCCCGTCGCCGGCATCCGTATCTTCCTCCAGACGGGTTCCAACGCCCTCGAGACCGCCGACCGCATCCGTGCGCGGATGGATGAGCTAACCAAGCAGTTCCCGCCGGACGTCGAATACAGCATCCCCTTCGACACCACTCGCTTTGTGCGTTCCGCCATCGGCGAGGTGCGCAACACGCTCGTTGAAGCCGCCTTTCTCGTCGCGCTCGTCGTCTTCCTCTTCCTCGGTTCGTGGCGGGCCACGCTCATCCCGATGATCGCGGTACCCGTCTCGCTCATCGGCGCCTGCGCTGGGCTGTGGGTCATGGGCTACGGCATTAACATCCTGACGCTCTTTGCGATGGTCATCGCGATCGGTATCGTGGTCGACGACGCCATCGTCGTGCTTGAAAACACGGAACGGCTCATGCGCGAGAAGGGGCTCAGTCCGTTAGAGGCCGCCAGGGAATCCGTGCGCGAGGTCGCTGGCGCGATTGTCGCGATCGTCTGCGTGCTCGTGTGCGTCTTCTTGCCGGTCGCCTTCCTCGGCGGCATCGCGGGCGTGCTTTACCGTCAGTTCGCGGTTACCGTTGCCTTTTCCGTCATCCTTTCTGGCTTCGTGGCGCTGACGCTCACGCCGACCCTTTGTGCTCTGCTGCTCAAACCGCATGCACCCGGCGCACCGACCGGCTGGCTGGCTGGCGTCGTCGCAGGCTTCGGCCGCGGCTTTGGCGCCTTGGCCGCCTGGCATGGCCGCGTGGTCCGCTGGCTACTTGATCACCCGCGTTCGGCCGCGGGTGCCTTCCTGGCGATCGTCATCGCGAATATTGTGCTGATCGTGAAGATTCCGCGCAGCTTCCTGCCAGCCGAAGACCAAGGGTATTTGCTCGCCATGGTGGCGTTGCCTGACGGCTCCGGTATCAATCGCACCAAGGCATTTATGGACAATCTCACGCCGAAGTTGCGCGAGAACCCGTCCGTCCGTCACACCTTCGCGATCAGCGGCTTCGACCTCCTCGGCGGTGGCGAGCGCACCAACTCTGGTACGATCTTCTTGCCGCTGAAAGATTTCGGTACTCGTCCGCCCGGCGGGGAGGCCCTCGCCCGTCAGCTCAACGCAATCGGGATGACGCAACCTGACGGCATGTGCCTCGTGGTGAACCCGCCCGCCATCCGCGGTATCGGCACCGCCGGCGGCTTCGAATTCTACCTCCAAGCGAAGGATGATGATGATCCCGCCCGGCTCGCGGCGAATATCGAGAAGCTGGAGGCTGCGCTCCGCGCTCGCCCCGAGCTCACCGGTATCCGCGTCTTCCTAAGGCCGGCCGTGCCGCAGTTCCTCGCCGAGGTCGACGATGTCCGCGCCGCGGCTCTCGGGGTGACGTTGCCTGAACTCCACGAGGCCCTGCAGGCCACCATCGGCGTCGTCTACGCCAACGACTTCACTCTTTCCGGCCGTACCTACCGCGTGCTTGTTCAGTCGGAGGCGGCCGATCGCATGGACGCCGCCGCCGCTGGCCGCGTGCATGTCCGCGCCGCGAATGGCGCGATGATCCCGCTCTCCAGCTTTGTGAAATTCAAGCCCTCCTCGGGGCCAGAGCAACTCGAGCGGCACATGGGCTTCCTGTCCGCCCGCCTCATTTGTGCGGCCGCCCCGGGCGTGAGTTCTAGCCAGGCCATCGCGCTGGTCGAAGAGATTGCAGAGGATATCCTGCCCGTCGGTTACGGCATCGACTGGACGGCGCAGGCACTGCAGGAGAAGCGTGCGGCGACCTCAGCCTTGCCGGCGTTCCTGCTAGCGCTGCTCATGGTGTTCCTGATCCTTGCGGCCCTATATGAAGACCTTGCGTTGCCTTTAGGCGTGCTGCTCACCGTGCCGTTCGCGCTCCTCGGCGCGCTGCTGGCTGTGCTCGTGCGCGGGATGCCGAACGATATCTACTTCCAGATTGGGCTCGTGACGCTCATCGGTCTCGCGGCCAAGAACGCCATCTTGATCGTCGAGTTTGCCGAGACCGCTCGTCGGGCGGGCCGTTCGGCGGCCGATGCCGCCATCGAAGCTGCGCGCATGCGCCTGCGGCCACTCGTCATGACCTCGATGGCCTTCGTGCTCGGCGTCGTCCCGCTTGCCTTCGCCAGTGGCGCGGGCGCTGCGGCCCGCCAGTCCATGGGCACAGGCGTGCTCGGCGGCATGTTAATCGACACATTCGTCGCCACCTTATTCATCCCGTGGTTCTTCCATCTGCTTTCGGGCCGGAAGGAAAAGCCGACACCCGTCCAGCCATGATGCCTCGCCTTGTCCTCTTGTCCGCCATCCTCCTCGGTGGCTGCACCCTTGGTCCGGATTACGTCCGGCCTGCGCTGCCCAAGGCTGACGTCTTCCCGGAAGCAGGGAAGGGTGGCTCGGCCATCCGCGCCGAATGGTGGAAGTCGCTCGGTGATCCGGAGCTCGACGCCTTGGTGGCGAAGGCGTTGGTCGCCAACGCGGATCTGCGCATCGCCGTGGGTCGGGTGGAGCAGGCGGCTGCCGTCTTAGGAGAAACCGAAGGCGCCGGCCTTCCGCAGATCGACGCCGCGGGCGGGATTAATTCGAGCAAACTGAGCGAAGGGGCTTACAATCAGAATCTGTCCACGACCGGCCGGCACCGCACCACCGCGCGCGGTGGTCTCACCACGTCCTTCGAGCTCGATTTCTGGGGTAAGCTCAGTCGGGCCGAGGAGTCGGCACGTGCACAGTTGTTAGGCGCACGCGAGGCCAGGCGCATGGTCGAACTTTCCGTCGGGGCTGCCGTCGTGCGGGCTTATGCCGCCCTCCGTGCTGCGGACGCACAATCACTGGCCGCCCAAGAAGTCTTCGCCGCCCGCAATGAGGAAGCTGCCATTATTACCAAGCGTGCCACTGTCGGCGCTGCTGGACCGAACGAAGTCGCCCAGGCCGAAGTCGCCCGCTCTGCGGCGGTGGCCGCGCTGGCCGATGCCCGTCGGACGCGTGCCGCCGCCGAGCATTTGCTCGGTACGCTGACGGGCCAGCCGGCACTGACCATCGCGGTGCGCCGTCAGGATGGCCTCCGCCTTCCTGCTCCCGTGGCGCCGGGCCTGCCCACTGATCTCTTGGCGAGCCGTCCCGACGTCGTTGCCGCGGAGCAGGTGCTCGTCGCCGCGAACGCGCGTATTGGCTTCGTCAAGGCCGCGCGTTTCCCTACCTTCTCTCTTACCGGCGCGATCGGCTCCGAAAGCCGGGAGCTCAACGCCTTGTTTGATGGGGCGACCGCGACTAACTCGCTCGGCGTCGATCTCCGTTATCCCTTACTCGATTTCGGTCGCGGTGCGGCGCGAGTCGAAGGAGCCATCGCAGAGCAGCACCAGGCGGCCGCCGCCTACGAGAAGGCTTTCCTCAACGCTTGTCGCGAGGTCCGCGACGCCCTGGTTGATGTCCGGGAGACCGCGGCATCGGCCACCGCCGCCGCGCGTCGCGCTCAGGCGGCCGA
>CAMDQP010000109.1 GCA_945906115.1 Opitutus sp. GAS368 | reverse complement strand
GTGTTCTCGGCGAGGCCTTCAGCCTCGAGATACTTGAGCACGCGGCCGACATTATCGTCCACGGCCTTCACGGTCGCGAGGTAATCATGCATGTAGCGCTGGTAGCGCCAGCGGACGAGATCTTTGCCCTGCGGGTTGGCCTTCTGGTAGGCCGCATTGCGTGGCTCGTAATAGGCATCCCACACGGCCGCCTGCTCGGCGTCGAGCTGGGGCGGGCGCACGAGTTTCACGTCCTTAGGGGTGATGGTCTTCTCCAAGGTCATATCATTCTCGCCAACGGCTTTGGCGCGGTTGGCGTAGTCGTCGAAGAGCGTCGGCGGCTCAGGGTAGACGCGATCCTTGTCGAAGCCGAGGTCCTTGATGTTGGGCTCCCACTCGCGGTGCGGCGCCTTATGCTGGCACATCAGCATGAAGGGCTTGGTCTTATCGCGCTTGGCGATCCAATCAAGCGAGAGGTCCGTCACGATATCCGTGACATAACCCGGAACCTTCACCATGCCCTGCGCGTTCTTCATCGGCGGGTTATAATAGACGCCCTGCCCCGGCAGGACCTGCCAGAAGTCGAAACCAACGGGGTCGCTGACGAGGTGCCACTTGCCGATGACGGCGGTCTGGTAGCCGACTTTTTGGAGGAGTTTCGGGAAGGTGACCTGTGTGCTGTCGAAGACGGAATTCGAGTTGTTATAGAATCCGTTCAGGTGCGAATATTTTCCAGTCAGGATGACCGCGCGACTCGGACCGCAGATGGAATTAGTGACGAGGGCGCGATCGAAGCGCATGCCTTCCTTGGCGAGGCGATCGATGTTCGGGGTCTGGTTCAGTTTTCGGGCGTCGCCGTAGGCGCTGATAGCCTGATACGCGTGGTCATCGGAGAAGATGAAAACGATATTGGGTTGCTTGGCTGGAGCGGCCGACAGAAGGCCACTGACCAGACAGAGAAGGAGTGCCAGGAGTCGCATGGGGTAATGACGATATATGAAGGCGAGTCCGTATCGGTCAATCGGTAACCTATATCGGCAAAACGGCACCTATTGAAACCTTCCTTACGCCAACCTGTCTCTGACCTTAATGCACCCGCTATTTCTTGCCTGCCTTTGCCTTTCGCTGACGGCATTAGCCGCACCCGACCCGACACCCCACCCAACCAAGAGCAGCCCCAAGGGCCTCCAGGTCCAGATAATTCCCGACGCCCTGGAACTCGGCATCCATCACGCCGCCCTCAATATCACGCTCAACGGCCTGCTCTCCCCCGAAAAGGAAGCCAAGCCGGGCCAGCTCACCGCTACAGCCGACGGCTACACTTACGTCATCAACCAGAAATACGTCGAGGCCATGGATCGGCAAATCAAGCCCCTCAGCGACAAGGGGGTCGTGGTGACGTTGATTGTCATCACCTATCGCTCGCCCAACGAACGTATCCGGAGTCTGACCGTCCACCCGAAGGCCGACCCGGTCAAAGGCACGACGATGGCGGCCAACACGGTCACGCCGGAGGGCCGCGCCTGCTATAAAGCGCTCACCGACTTCATCGCCCGTCGCTGGTCGGCGGCCGACGCTTCGCACGGCCGCATCTGGGGCTGGGTGGTCAGCAACGAAGTGAACTCCCACCACGAGTGGCATCAGATGGGACCGGCGACAGCCGAGGAGGTCGCCCTGCAATACGAAGACCAGGTCCGCCTCGCCTGGGAATCCCTTCGTCGCCATTCGGCCAACGCCCGCGTCTATGTCTCGCTGGAACACAACTGGGCGGCCAAGAATCATCGGGACCCGCTCCAAGCCTGCCCGGGTCGTACCCTCCTCGAACTGTTCGCGAAGCGTGCCCGTGAACGCGGGGACTTCGACTGGAACCTGGCCTTCCATCCGTACCCTTGGAATCTGCGCGATCCACGCACCTGGCTCGACAAAGTGTCGTTCAATGACAACACGCCGAAAGTGACGTTCAAGAACCTCGAAGTGCTGACCAAGAAACTCGCGACGCCCGAAATGCTCTACGCCGGCAAACCGCGCCGCCTCAGCTTCACTGAACAAGGCTTCGACTTGCCCCAGCGCCCCGAAGGGCTCACCGAACAGGCCGCGGCCTACGCCTATGCCTGGGAAAAGGTCGTGCGACTCGGCGATGCCGTCGACGCCTTCCACTACCACCGACACGTCGACCACGCTAAGGAAAACGGCCTGCGCTTCGGTCTCTGGAGCAATAAGCCGGGGACAATATCCGAACCCGACCAGAAACGTCCGATCTGGAATCTGCTCCAGGCCGTCGACACCCCCGCATGGAAAGCCGCCGCCGAACCTTACCTGAAGACTTGCGGCCTGAAGAGCTGGGATGAACTAAACCCAAGGTAAGAAGCGGTTCGCGGATAGCGGTTAGCGGTATTGCCCCGGCCCTTGGGCTTGCCGTTAACGCAATGCAGACACGTCTGCTCATAGACGTAATCGGAACGCTGCTGATCCTCGATGGTCAACGGCATCTGACAGTTAAAACAGATGACCGAGCCGGTCTCGCGAAGGTCAGGCCCGACGCCGACGCGTTCATCGAAGACGAAGCACTCGCCTTCGTAATGCGCGCCACCCACCTCTTCGAAATACTTCAGGATACCGCCGTCGAGCTGCAACACATCGGTATACCCCTGCATGGCCATGAAGGGGCCAGCCTTCTCGCAGCGGATACCGCCGGTACAGAACATCACGACGGGCTGCGACTTGAGTTCGGCGGGAAGCTTCTCCACCGCCGCGGGGAAATCCCGGAAATTCCAGATCTGCGGCACGATCGCCCCTTTGAACGTGCCCATGCGGATCTCGTATTCATTACGCGTGTCGAGCAACGTCACCGGCCGGCCTTCGTCCAGCCACTGCTTCAGCTGCTTGGCCGTGATTTTGGGGGACGGACGGCGGGCGGGATCGACGCCTTCGACGCCGAAAGCAATGATCTCCTTCTTGATCTTCACGAGCATGCGCTTGAACGGCTGATCCGAGCTCGGACTCTCTTTGGGAGCGACACCCACAAGACCAGGCACAGCCCGGATGACGTCAAGGATGGCCGCTAGCTGTGCGCGGGTACCGGCGAGGAAGAAGTTGATGCCTTCGGGGGCCAGCAAGATTGTCCCCTTTAGGCCTTGGTCCATCGCGACCTCCTGCAGACTCGTCCGCAATTCCTCCAGCCCGTCCAACGGAGCGAACTTATAGCAGGAGAGATTGATGACCTCGGCGGACATAGCGGAACATAACAGCTAACGACACCACGAAGGTAAGACAATGAATCTTTGCCTTTTGGTCTACGAGGCCTAGGCCTTGGTCATCTTGGATCCGGGACTCACCATCACGCCCATCGGCTTCATCCGCTCGGGGAAGCCATTGAAATTCGACGCCCGTCATCAGCCTGACGAGAAGCAAGCCGAGACCAACGTCCTCGAAATGCTGCCCGGCGACATGTACCAGAAAGCGCTGAAAGACCTCGAAGGCTTCGACCGCATCTGGCTCATCTGGTGGTTCCATCGCAATACCGACTGGCGCCCTGAAGTGCTCCCGCCGCGCGGCCCCTCGAAAAGGCGAGGCGTCTTCGCCACGCGCTCACCCCATCGTCCCAATCCGATCGGCATCACGCCGGTGCAGCTGATCGAGATCAAAAAAGGGAAATTGATTCTCGGCCCGTGTGACCTGGTCGACGGCACGCCGATCTTCGACATTAAGCCCTACATCCCCTCCTACGACTCCTTTCCGGATGCCAAGGCGGGGTGGATTGACGAAGTGGACGCGGCGCTCGACTCGCCGCCGGCGTACAGAGTGACCTTCTCCCCCCAGGCCGCCGAACACATGGCCTGGCTGAAGCAGGATTGGTCGGTGGATTTCGAAACCCGCTTGCTCGAGATGCTCAGTCGCGACCCGAGCCCCCACCGTACCCGCCGCATCCGGAGCCGCCATGGGGACCTTTTCGACATCGGGTGCGGCGCCTGGTTTGCGGTCTTCGAGGTCAAGGATTCGACCGTCCACGTCCTGCACCTCAAGCCGGCCTTTCCTCTCAAGTTCCTGACCGACCCCGCCCGCCCGGAGATTCCCGACAAGGATGCCCAGCTGGCTTTTCGGGCAAGCTGGCCGCAATTCGCGGACTGATTCCGCGCGGTCGGTTTAATTGAGCGATTTTAAAGGCCATCCGAGGGCAACAACTTC
>CAMDQP010000108.1 GCA_945906115.1 Opitutus sp. GAS368 | reverse complement strand
GTCTGGTCGGTGCGCGGCTCGAGGAGTTCGCGGCCGCGGTAGAGGGCGGCGTTCCACCATTCCGGATCTTGCTCGACGAGCGCGTTGGCGCGCGGTGGCTTCGGCTTGTCGGACGGGTTCATGTCGTTCGAATGCATCAGGCCGAAGTGGAAATCGAAGCCGTGGGCGAGCGGGTGATGCTGCGGCTGATTATTGGCCCAGACGCCGAGGTGCCACTTACCGATGATGCCCGTCGCGTAGCCAGTGTCCTTGAGCGTCTGCGCGAGGGTGATTTCGGAGGCGGGCAGGCCGCCGGTGGAAACAGCACGCAAGACGCGGAATTGGTTGTGAGCCATGCCGGAGCGGATCGGGTAGCGGCCCGTCATAAGCGCCGCTCGGCTCGGGGTGCAGACTTCGGCGGCGGAGTAGAACTGGGTGAAGCGCAGGCCTTCGGCGGCCATACGGTCCAGGTTCGGGGTCTTGATTGTCGGGTGGCCGTAGCAGCCAAGGTCACCGTAGCCGAGGTCATCGGCCAGGATGATGACGATATTCGGTTTGCCAGCGGCGGACAGGCCGAGGGAAAGGCTCGAAAGCAGGGCCAGTAGCAGGGGTCGCATGGGGATGAGAAAGCCGACAGCCTGGCCAATGGCAAAGGCGTTTTCGGGGCGGGCAGGGGCTGGGGCGGGACTTCCGGGCGGTCTGACCCCCATGCTCACCCACGACCTCCATACTCACCCCCCGCGCGTAGTGAGTGGGAGTTTTTCATCGTTTTCGGGTGGGTGGGCTGAATGCGCTTTGTTTGATCCAGTCGGTGAAGCGTTCGGCCCATTGCGCCCCTTCGCCCTGGTTGCCGATTCGAAACGCCGTATGCCCACCTTTGTCGATGATCCATAGCCTCGCGTGGGCGCTGGCATTGGCTATGCCTTGGGCGAATTCGGTGGGGGCCACGGTATCGTCGCGAGCTGAGCAGAGGAACATCGGCGGCGTGTCACCCGTGATCGTGAAGTCGCTGACCTTGCTCTTGCCAGGCCAGGGGCACAGCAGACCGACGAAGGCAGGGCGGCAGTCCTCTCGCTCGACGAGATCAACCGACGCAGGATGACCTTGCTGCTCACTCGTGGCGAGCCGCAGAATAAGATGCGCTCCGGCTGATCCACCCAACATGCCGATTCGCGCAGGATCGATATTCCATTTCTTTGCCCGTTGCTTAACGATGCGCATGGCGCGTCTGGCATCGCTGAGTGCCGCATCCCAATCGCTGGACGGCGGCGCGGTGCGATACTTCACCACGATGAGGGATATCCCTTGAGTGAGAAAGTAATCCGCATTGCCGACCGCGTCAGAAGCGTGCGACACCTTGTTGTATGAGCCGCCGGAGCAATAAACGATGGCGACTCCCGTGGCTTTCTCGCGTGGCGCTAGATACACGGTCATGGCAGGAACGCTGACATTCATCGATGTGACATCATTGAACGCTTTCTCTAGGCCCGCATTGGCATTAGAGCCGGGTGGGGATCCCACCCAAAGCGGCAAGGTGAGCGGCTCTGCGCCTTCGACGCTTCGAACCAGCGCAACGAGGAGCAAGAATGTAATGCACTTCATGATAGCGTTGAGGAGTAGTTGAATACGTCCGATGTTGGCGAGATCGTAGTCGGACGGAAGTCTCGGATGATTATGATACCCAAGTTTTCATCGTTGGTTCCAAGTGGTGTTCGGCTTCCGCCAAAGAATGCGCGCGGCGAAGACGGCATTATCGGAGCCATACTTCATGCACTGCGTGTAGTCGGCGTAGTTCGGGCCAGTGGTTTGCATCCACTCGGCATCGGTCACCCAAGTTTCGTTCTCATTCACTTCGGTGATGCCGAAGTTTCCGAGCTTTGCACCGCGCTGTGGCATCAGCTCGCGCTCGCTGCGGCGGATGATATGGAGTTTTTCGGTATCAACTTGGCCAATGAAAAGCGGGGCGCGATTGCGGAGAATGTGATCGTTGTTCGCGCCGCGTCGGGTGTAGCAAAGGTAGAGCGCGTCGTCATGCGTGACCCAGTGGGCCTGCGTGTTATAGCTGCCGAGATCGCTGCCATCATCCCAGGTCCACGCTTTCAATTCACCGAAGTGCAGACCGTCGTCGCTGGTGCAAACATAGGCGCGGAGATCATGGCGGAGCGTGAGGTAGTAGCGCCCCTGAAACTTCGTCAGTGAAGGCTCGCCCACGCCGCGAGCGGTGTCAGCGCGGAGGTCATTGCCGATTTCCTTCACGGTGAGCTTTGCGCCATCAAAGGCACAACGCAGCACGATGACGCGAGTCTTCGTCTCACCCTTTGACGCGTAGTAGATGGGCAGCAGAATATCGCCGTTGGGCAGATCGAAGCGCTGCACGCTGCCTGCGCCCGCGTTGTGAAAGCGGTCGGTATCTGGCATGACGAGCGGCTCCCACGCCGCCCAGGTGCGTTTGTCTGGATCGTAAACGGAGAAGACCGTCTCTCTGGTGCGCGACATCGGCATCACCTTGTTGTTTTGGTAGCGGACGTTGTGGCCGATACCGAGCAGCTTACCAGACTTCGCATGCCACTTCGGCCAGAAGTCGCTAGGTGCGACGACGATGCCTTGGGGTTCATTACGATGACCAAGCGTGTCACGGTGCTCGATGGGCTTCGACCACGTCTTGCCCAGGTCATCGCTCCGCATCTCATTGATTGGCGCGAAGATGTCGCTGCCCGCGAGTGCGGCTTTATTAAGGGTGAGCACGATCTTCGGTGGATTGCCCGGAATCGCCCCAGCACGCGGATGTACCCAGCAGGATATCTTGTCGAAACCAGAACTGATGGTGTCGAGTTTCAGATCAAAGGGCGGCTCGGCGGCAGCGAGTCGGAGTGTCGTGAGAACAAGCACCAAGGACAGCCGTCGAGTCAACCATGGGGGGAGCGAAGGAAAGTGCGCAGTGAAAACTGAGTGGGGTATTGGATTCATAAGTGGATTACTCCCCCTTCATGCTCCTGATTCTGGACGGTTCGTGGGGCTAACCGTAATGTTACAGTTGGGTCGCTTCGGGTAAGGTAGTGTTTGAGCTTTCTTCTGTCAATCAACCGGGCTTAGCAGACTCGCATGAGAGTCAATTCGATGAAAATGGGGTGGTTTAAATAACAGCGCAGTCACTCACGGCCTGACCCCTGCAGGGCGGCCGAGGACCTCGGGCGGGACTTCCGGGCCTTCTGACCATTTTCGGATTGGAACACCTCGGGATTTCGGGACTCTAATCCCTAACCCCTTACACCCTATGAAGAGCCTAATGTCCCTCCTCGCCGTCCTGGCCGCCGTTGTCGGCGTCCACGCCGCCGACGCCCCCGGTCTGGTCAACGGTCACCCGCCCGACATCCGCACGCTCAAGAGCGGCGATACCGCTCCTGACTTCGAGCTGCTCGGTACCGACGGCAAGAAGCACAAGCTCGCCGAATACACCGGTGGCGAAGCCCTCGTCGTGCTTTTCACCTCTAACCACTGCCCGACCTCGCACAGCATCGAGCGCCGCCTCCAGAAGTTCTATGAAGAATACAAGGGCAAGGGCGTGAAGCTCCTCGCGATCAACCCCAACCACCCGGACGGCCTCAGCAAGGACGAGCTCGGGTACGGTGAGTTCGGCGACTCCTACGCCGAGATGAAGCCCTACGCCGAGAAGAACAAGTGGACTTTCGACTACCTTTACGACGGCGACACCCAGGCCATCGCCCGCGCCTACGGATGCCTCGCTACCCCTCACGTCTTCGTCTTCGATAAGAACCTCAAGCTCCGCTACCAGGGCCGCTTCGACGACTCCCGCTTCTACGACGACAGCACCGTGAAGTCCAAGGATTGCCAGAACGCCGTGGACGCCATCCTCGCCGGCAAGCCCGTCGAGCTCGAGCTCACCAAGCCCATGGGCTGCTCCACCAAGTGGCGCGAGAAGAAAGCCCTGCACGACGTCAAGCACGACACCTGGGCCAAGACCCCGGTCACCGTCGAACTGATTGATAAGGCCGGCATCGCCAACCTGCGTGCCAACACCTCCAGCAAGTACCGCATGATCAATGTCTGGGCCACCTGGTGCCCGCCTTGCGTCAAGGAGTTCCCTGACCTCGTCGAGATCTCCCGTAAGTTCGACATGCGCGACTTCGAGCTCGTCACCATCACCCTGGATGACCCCAAGGACAAGGCCAAGGCCGAGGCGTTTCTCTTCAA
>CAMDQP010000107.1 GCA_945906115.1 Opitutus sp. GAS368 | reverse complement strand
GCCCAAAACGACGGCACCGTCCACGGCACGGGCTCGCACGACAAGACCGGCCGCCACTGCCAAGCCGACGACCCTAAGGGCAAGCTGGACATCACCGCCACTTCCAAGGTCTGGCTCCAAGGCGCGGCCGATCGTGGCATGAAGCACATCTGCTGGGATGGTTGCATGTTCCCGAACGCGACGCTCGAGAACCCCAAGACCTGGAACACGATTCTGTCCGCCATGGTCAATGTGAAGAAGGCCCTCTGAGGTCGTCTTTCCCCCATACTCCATACTCGAAACTCCAACCTCTACCTCCCCGCATCATGTCCAAAGCCATTCGCATCGGTCTCATCGGTTACGGCTTCATGGGCCGCACCCATTCCAACGCCTACTCCCAGGTCGGTCACTTCTTCCCGAAGGACAAGCTGACCGCTGGCCACCACATCGTCCGCCAGGCCGTCTGCGGTCGCGACGAAGCCAAGGTCAAGGACTTCGCCGAGAAGTGGGGCTACGCCTCCTACGAAACGGATTGGCGCAAGATGGTCACGCGCTCCGACATCGACGCCATCGACATCTGCACCCCGAACGACTCGCACGCCGAAATCGCCCTGGAGTGCATCAAGAACGGTAAGATGATTCTCTGCGAAAAGCCCCTCGCCCTCAACGGCACCCAGGGCGAACAGATGGTCGCCGCGGTCGAGAAGTCCGGCCTCCCGAATCTGGTCTGGTATAACTACCGTTTCCTCCCTGCCGTGACGCTCGCGAAGAACATCGTGGCCGCCGGCGAGCTGGGCCGCGTGTTCCACTACCGCGCCAACTTCCTCCAGGATTGGACAATCTCCACCGAGCTGCCGCAGGGCGGCGCGGGCCTCTGGCGCCTCGACGCCGCTGCCGCCGGTTCCGGCGTGACGGGCGACTTGCTCGCACACTGCATCGACACGGCCCGCTGGATCAACGGTGACATCACCGAAGTTTCCGCGATGACCGAGACGTTCATCAAGGAACGCGTCCACACCGCCACGGGCAAGAAGCAGGCCGTCACCATCGACGACGCCGCGATCTTCCTCTGTCGCTTCGAGAACGGTTCGATCGCGCAGTTCGAATCCACCCGCTACGCGCGCGGCCACAAGGCCCTCTACACGTTCGAGATCAACGGCGAACATAAGTCCCTCCAGTGGGATCTGCACGACCTCAACCGTCTCAACTACTTCGATCACTCCGTCCCGGGCGATCGTCGCGGTTGGGCCAGCATCCACACGTCGGACGGCGACCACCCTTACGCTGGCAATTGGTGGGTCCCGGGTCTCTGCCTCGGCTACGAGCACTCCTTCACCCACGCCCTCGCCGAGTTCCTCAAGAGCCTCGACGATCCAAAGGCCGAGAAGGCCTACCCGGACTTCCGTCACGCGCTCGGCACCCAGTACGTCTGCGACGCCATCCTGGAGTCCGCCAAGACGAAGCAGTGGGTTAAGGTGAAGAAGGCCTAACAAGCCCTCCAGCCGCCTTCCAGAGGCCCCGGATCACCCGATCCGGGGCTTCTTTATGCCCCGCCTCGCTGGGTCAGTCTGCATATGCTCCCCGATGGTCATAATCGGTTTTATCAATGCACTCTCCCGGTTGAGCCATGATATGATGTGAACCTTGCCCCCTCGGCTTCAACGCCACCCCATCTTCCCCCAGCCTGATGCATACATATTATTGACACCCTGCTGTTTTCTTATGTATTAACTCTAATTACTAACACCACTGTTAACAAAAATGCCCTATAAACGTACCATCAGCTCCATGGTTTGCACCTACAAGCTGTATCTCCTCAACCGTCACCTCTTCGTCGACCTCCCCGAAGGTCGTACCCTAATCGATACGGGCGCCCCCCTCAGCTCCTCGACTTCCGGCCGCCTGACCTGGCAGAACCAGAATCACGGCGTGAACAAGGGCGGCTACATGGGCTTCACTTTCGACAAGCTGTCCGCCGAGATCGGCGCCCAGGTCGACGCCCTGCTGGGCATGGACCTGCTCGCCCAGACCACCCTGCTCTTCGACGTCGCTAATCGGCAGCTCACGGCGGGTGACGACATCCCTGAAGGCTTCACGGCCGCACCGTACTCCCTCGTGCCTACCGCCGATATTCCGATGCTGGAAATCACCCTGAATGGCCGTAAGGCCTTGGCGCTTTGGGACACGGGTGCACAGTACGGATACTTCGCCGCCGACCACTTCAGCGAAGGACTGCAAACGCTTCCCGGCTTCAAGGACTTCAGCCCCATGTTCGGCCCGTTGGATATCTCTCGCTCTTACCACATCCCTTTCACCTTCCAGGGCATGAGCCTAGTGGAACATTGCGGACCGACGCCAACCCATGGGGGCGGAGGACTGTCTCCCGTCCCGATGCGTACGTTCCTCTCCCTGCTGAACATCGATGCAATTATCGGACCATCCTGGATGAAGCATGTGAAGATCTGGGTTAACCCCATCGAGCACACCATCGCCCTGTCTGCCTGACGGTCTTACAAGCCGCCGTACTCGCCGGAAAGCCGCGCCTTCCGGCCATAGGTCCATTCGAACAGCGGACCAGCCATGAGCGTCGTGACGATCGCCATGACCACGAGGACGGAGAACAGCACTGGGCCGACGAGCCCGGCGGCCAGGCCGACATTCAGAAGAATCAACTCCATCAGGCCGCGCGCATTCATGAGCGAAGCCACGCCACCCGCGGCCGCCGCATCCAGGCCCGCCCAACGCGCGGCGCACCAACAGGCCCCGCCCTTGCCGAGCAAGGACACCGCTACCACGAGCACCAACAACCAGAGGGCCGACGGCGTGAACAGGAAGTCCAAGCGAGTCTGTAGCCCGGAACAGACAAAGAAAAACGGTAACACCCAGCCGCTGACGGCAGGCTCGATCGATCGGAGGCGGCGATTCAGTTCGCCTTTGGGCATCGCTAATCCGCAGAGGAATCCTCCGAAGACGGCATGCATGCCACACCAAGTACTAAAAGAGATAAAGGCTAGGAAAAGCAGCGCCACGGCCAGCATCGCCGACCAGCTCAGGGTCTGCTGCTTTTCGCAGTCGGCCGCGAAGCCAGCCAACAGCCGGGGCACGACGTACCTTGCCACCGCGATCATGAGCATGCCACCGAGGACGCAGCGATAAATGAGATCCGGCGAACCGCTGAAGGAGGCGAGGACGACCGCAAGGATGACCCAGGCGAAGGCGTCGCCGATGGCGCCGGCAGAAATCGCGACCAGACCCATGGGCGAATCGGCGAGGCCTTTCGAGCGCACGATCCAGACGAGCATGGGAAAGGCGGTGATCGATAAGGCCGCGCCCAAGAATAACACCTGCTGCCACAGGGAGGCCCCAGCGGCAAACCAGTCGGACACGCCTTGAGTCGAAATCGCCAAGGGTATCGCCAGCAAAAACGGCACGACGACTCCGGCCGAGGCGACGGCCACGGCCAACGCACCGTGCTCGCGCACTTTCGCCAGATTGAAGTCGAGTCCGACGCAGAAAAGATAACCGCCGACGCCTAACTCCGCCGCCACCTTCAGCCAGTCGCGCGTATCAGCCGGGAAGACCCATAACTGCCCCACGGGCCAGATGACCCCAAGCATCGAAGGGCCTAACAACACGCCGGCAATCATCATGCCAACCACTGACGGCTGCCCGAGCTTGGTCGCCAGCTTCCCGGCCAGATGGCACACCCCAAGGATGACGCCAGCCTGCAAGCAAAGCGAAAGAATGAGCGGGAGCGGACTCATAGGGGAGTTGTATTCCGAATTCAGAGAAAGGGTAGAACGAACAAGGCCGGGACTAGCCCGGCCTTGTAAGGATCGTCTGACGAAATGGAATTACTTCTTCGCCGAGGCCTTCACGGCACCGGGCGAGTAGAAGCGATTCATCTTGTCGAGGATGGCGTTCTCGGTCGCGGCGCGATCGATGATGCCGGTGTGGCGGTAGATAATCTCGCCGCCAGGAGCCACGACGATGGTGTGCGGGATGGGGCCGGGCATATCCTTATCGAGGACGGCCGCGAGATCATCACCGCTGCCGGTGAAGAGGTAGCTATTCGTGGTGCGGCCTTCCTTCTTGAGGGTGTTCTCGACCTTCTTGCTGAGGCCAGCGGCCTGCTTGAAGAGAAACGCCTCGGCCTTGGCCTTGTCCTTGGGGTCATCCAGGGTGATGGTGACGAGCTCGAAGTCGCGCATGTCGAACTTACG
>CAMDQP010000106.1 GCA_945906115.1 Opitutus sp. GAS368 | reverse complement strand
GTGCCTGTCGGCGACAGCGCCGTGAAGGCCGTGAAGGATTATCTCGCCTTGCGCGGAGCGCCCGCCCGCGGGGCGCCGATGTTGCTCGCTGCCCGCGGTGGCCGCCTGAATCCGCGCGCCGTGCAGCTCATGCTGAAGCGCAAACTCGCGCTCGCCGGCCTGCCTGCGGACCTTACCCCGCACAAGTTACGCCACGCGTGCGCGACGCATCTCCTTTCCAATGGAGCGGACCTCCGCCTCGTCCAGGAGCAGCTCGGTCACGCCTCGCTTTCGACTACGCAGATCTACACGCACCTCAGCGTCGCTAAACTGCGCGAAGTGCACCGCAAGTCGCACCCGCGGGCCTGAGGCGCTGATTCCCCTCGCCTCCGTGGGCGATCCAGCGCACCATCCTTGCGTGCTCGTCGAAGCCGCCCATGCGAAGCTCAACCTCTCGCTGGCCATCACCGGCCGGCGCGTCGACGGCTTCCACGAGCTCATCAGCCTCGTCGCGAGCGTCGCGCTGGCCGATCATCTCGCGCTGCATCTCGGCCAGCCGCTGGGGCTGACTTGCGATGATCCGTCGTTGCCGGTCGATGGCACCAATCTCGTACTGCAAGCAGCGGCGGCCTATGTGCGGCGCCGGCCCGGCGCTGTGGTCGGTCGCTTTCATTTGGCGAAAAAGATTCCGCATGGTGCTGGGCTCGGCGGAGGTAGTTCTGATGCGGCGGCCGCCTTGCGTCTGTTGAATCGGGCCACGCCGGAGCCACTCGGGCTGCCCGAGTTGGAAAGCATCGCCGCCGAGGTCGGTTCCGATTGCCCATTCTTCGTGCGCGGCCAAGCCGCGATCATGCGGGGTAGGGGAGAGCGCTTGGAAATCTTGCCGACGGCGGTCCGTGCCGCTTTGGCTGGAAGAAAGGTCGTCCTCGTGAAACCTCCGTTCGGGGTTCCGACGCCGGAGGCCTATGCATTACTGGCTATGGCCGGAAAGTACCGTCCTGCGGCCGAGGCTGAGGCCGAACTGGCCGCCTGGATCGCCCAGCCCGCTTCGGATCCGTCGGTCCTGGGCAACGATTTGGCTGCCCCCGTGTTCGCCAAGTACCTTGCCCTGCCGGTCGGGCTCGAATCTTTCCGTCTGACCAGTGGGGTAAACTGGCAGATGACCGGCAGCGGGAGCGCCTGTTTTGCCTTCGTCTCGGACGCTTTCGACCACGCCCGCTTGCGGGCGGACGTCCGGAGGGTCTGGGGGCCGGGAGCCTGGGTGCAAGAGACCGTTATTTCGGCTTAGTTTCGGCTTTACTGTCGGCCGAGGGGTCGCCAAGTTGCGAGTCACTATCACCCATGGGAAGCCTTAAGAAGAAGCGTCGTCTGAAGATGAACAAGCACAAGCGCCGCAAGCGCTCGAAGGAAAATCGCCATAAGAAGCGTCTCTGGGGCTGATTAACCCAACCCACGGAACGAACCGGGCGGCCCAAAAGGCCGCCCGGCTCTTTTTCGGGCTTGCTCCGACCGAGGCCGTTCCCAAACCTCAACCTTCCAACCGACAAAAACCATGGCTCGCGAAACCGTTATCATTGAATGCACCGAAGCCCGCAAGGAGGGCA
Organism: Opitutus sp. GAS368; assembly: GCA_945906115.1. GTDB lineage: Bacteria > Verrucomicrobiota > Verrucomicrobiia > Opitutales > UBA953 > UBA953. The sequence continues at coordinate 2,659 of CAMDQP010000106.1, read as the reverse complement.
AGCGCCCTTCCCGTTACATGACCACCCGTAACAAGAAGCTTTCCCAGGAGAAGGTGGAACTGAAGAAGTATAATCCTTCCCTGCGCCGTCACACGCTGCACAAGGAAATCAAGGGCTAAGCTCCTTTCTTCTTTACGCCAGAAGGGCCGGCCGCAGCGATGCGAGCCGGCCCTTCTGTTTGGCGGGATGGCGCGGCCTTAGGCCGGCTTGACCGTGCGGCGCAGGAGGCGCCAGCGCGCGCGGTGGTGGCGGGTCCAATCGATCAGGGCGCGCTCGAAGCCAATATCGCGGCCGACCTTCTCGGACTCGATCCACTTATGTCGGAGGATTTCTTCGCGCTCGGCGAGGAACTCAGCGTACAGGGACGAACGGTCCGCCAGATTGGCTTCGGCCTTCGGCTCCTGATGCATTTCTCTCATCCTTGGGTGTAATGAAGCGAAATATGACGAAATTGCAAGCCGTAGGCGACGGCTGGGTTACGCCTGTCGCTCAAGGCCTTGCAGCACCGTCAGGCCGACGGATCGGAAGACCCGGGCGGGATTGCTGTCCGGGTGGCTAATGACCACCGGGATGCCGTGGTCGCCGCCCACCCGGATGGTCTGGTCGAGGGGGACCTCTCCCAGGAGGATTGTTTGCAGGGCGGTCGCGACCTTGAGGCCTCCGCCTTGGCCGAAGAGGTATTGGCGGGAGCCGTCTGGCCCTTCCAGAAAGCTCATGTTTTCGGCCACGCCGAGGATCGGCACGCCGACCTTCGCGAACATCGCCGCGCCGCGGAGGGCGACCGCGACCGCCGCCGTCTGCGGGGTGGTTACGATGATGGCGCCGCTCAGGGCCATCGCCTGGGCGATGGAGAGTTGGGCGTCGCCCGTGCCCGGGGGCAGGTCGATCAGGAGGACGTCCAATTCGCCCCAGCGGACGTTCGTCGCGAACTGCGAGATCGTCTTCATAATCATCGGGCCACGCCAGACCACCGGGGCGTCGGCATCGATGAGGAGGCCCATGGACATCACCTTCACGCCGAAATTCTCGAGGGGGATGAGGGTGTCGCCGTCCAGCATGGGACGGCCGTTGACGCCGATCATCAGCGGCACCGAAGGGCCGTAGATATCGCAGTCCATCAGGCCCACCTTGCCCGGGCGGCCTTGGTCGGAGAGGGCACGAGCGAGGGCACAGGCCAGATTGACGGCGAAAGTGGACTTACCGACGCCGCCTTTGCCGCTGGCGACGGCGATGATGAACTTCACCTTACCCACGCCGGCATCGGCCGGGAGCTTGGCGTTCGCGGCCGGGGCGCCGGCGGCGGGCGGGGCGCCCTTGGGGACCGTCACGGTGATGGCGATCTCGGGGTTCTTCGCCCCGATAGCCTGCAGGACGGCCTCGATGTCGGCGTAGAGTTTCTTGGGGACTTCAGGGTCGGCGCTCGTGACCGCGAGGCCGACGCTGACCTTGCCCTCTAGGGTGACCTCGATGCCCTTCACCAGACCGAAGGAGACGATGTCGCGGCTGTAGCCGGGGTACCGGACCTGGCCGAGGGCCTTCAGGACTGATTCCTTATCGAGCGACATCAGTGGGATTGAACTCCCTGCCCAACCTAGGTCAAACTGCTAACCTCATAACAAACTCGCTCGATGCGCTTCCTTTCCCTCTTCGCCGCCTTTCTCGTCTCACCCCTCTTCGCCCAAGGTAACATCAAGGTCGATACCGAGATCGGCGGCTTGATCAGCCGCAAGATCGTGCCGGTGGCGATCGTCTCCGACGATCCGGTCCTGGGCGGCCTCGTCCAATTCGCTCTTTCCACGCACGGTGCCATCGAGATCTCCCCCAGTTCTCCCATTAAGGTGCGCATCGGTCGCGGCGGGCTCGCCGCCGTTGTCTCCTGCGATAATGCGCTTTGCGCCTTTACGTCGAACGTCGAAGGCAAGGATGAGGATCAGCTCGCGCTCCGGGTCGCCGACGCCGCCGTCGTGGGCCTCGGTCGTCGCTGGCAGCTCAAGCCATTGTTCGCCGACACCAAGGTCGCGTTCGTCTCGCGTGCCACCGGCAGCGCCGAAATTTATGTCACTAATCTGGCCCGCTCCAAGACGTTGCGCCTGACGAAGTATGGCAACACCTCAATCGGCCCGCGCTGGTCGGCCGATGGCTCTCGCATCTTCTTCATCTCCTCCTTCCGTTCGAACTGGCCTGAGATTTTCTCGACCAACGGTTACGGCGAAGCCGCCAAGGTGATCGTCAACGTTCGAGGTGCACTGGGCGCCGCCAGCAGCGGTCCCGATGGACGCATCGCTTTCGCCTCCTCCAATAAGGGCACCATGGACATCTTTGTCGCCGGTCCGCAGGGCCAGACGCCGACGCGCGTGATCAAGGCTCCGAGCATGCAGTGGGTGAACACCGATCCCTCGTGGTCTCCGGACGGTTCCCGTTTTGCACTCACCGCTGGCCCGACCGGCAGCCCGGGCATCTACCTCGCCAGCTCCGCCGGCGGCGCCTTACAGCGGATCTCCACGGGTCATGGTTACAGCACCGAACCGCGCTGGAATCCCGTCGTTCCGAATCAGCTCGTCTTCACTTATCAGGACGGTGGCGCCCTCCGTCTTGGCGTGCTCGATCTCGCCGCTGGTACCGTGACGCCGATCGTAACCAAGAGCCCGGTATCCATCGC
>CAMDQP010000105.1 GCA_945906115.1 Opitutus sp. GAS368 | reverse complement strand
GGTTCATCAAGGCCGAGTAGTCCTAAATAAGGCCGAATCAGCCGTCGACCTCTTCGCCGCCCTCCGCGACTGAGGCCTCAATAGGCTTGCCGTCCGGCGGCGGTCGTCATGACATCCCGCGTGTACGAGGCCTCTGACCATCCCGGCTGGAAGCGCGGATTCTGGAGCCTGATGGCGACGCAGTTCCAGACGGCGTTCAGCGACAACGCGCTCAAGAACCTCGTCATCCTGCTCGTCCTCGGCAGCACCATGCCCGTCGACCAGCGCAATATTTACGTCGCGCTCGCGGGCGGACTCTTCGCCGCCCCGTTCATCTTGTTCTCGATGCTCGGTGGCTGGCTGGCGGACCGGTTCAGCAAGGCCGCGGTCATGCGTGCGGTGAAGCAGGCCGAGGTGGGCATCATGCTGTTCGCGGCGGCGGCCTTGGCTTTAGAGACCGTGTGGCTGCAGCTGGCGGCCATCTTCCTGATGGGCTGCCACAGCGCTGTCTTCACCCCTTCGAAGTATGGGATCTTGCCGGAGTTGCTGCCGCATAACCGACTCTCATGGGGCAACGGAATCTTCGAACTGCTCACGTTCCTCGGCATCATCTTCGGCATTGCCGCATCAGGCTTCTTGGCGGAAGCCTTCGTTGGTCAGCAGGAGTTCTCTGGTCTCCTCCTCGCTGCGCTCGCCGTGTTCGGCTGGATCTGTAGTCGCGGCATCACGCCCGTACCGGCGGCCAATCCGGCCTGTGCCCCGCGCATCAACCCCGTGACCGACCTCTGGGCTCGTCTGCGGCTCATGCGGATGGATCGGGATCTCTGGCGGGCCAACTGGGGCAATGCCGGCTTCTTCTTCATCGCCGCCCTGGTGCAGATGAACCTCATGATTTACGCTCAGGACGTGTTGCACCTCAGCACGTCGAAGAATGCCTATCTCAATCTAGCCCTAGCCCTAGGCATCGGCTTCGGTAGTGTCGCCGCTGGCTACGCCTCCCGCGGACGTATCGAATACCGGCTCGTGCCGATCGGTGCCGTCGGCCTGGCGGTTTGCTGTATCCCGATGGGCTTCGCCGGTGTCTCGCTCACGACTTTCGTCCTATGTCTGATCGGCCTCGGTTTTGCCGCCGGCCTCTTCATCGTCCCGATCGCAGCCGTGCTCCAGCATCGGCCGGCGCCGGAAGACAAGGGCGCCGTCCAGGGGGCCGCCAACGTCCTGAGCTTCATCGGCATCCTGGCCGCCTCCGGCGTGCAGTGGGTCTCCTTCCAGACGCCGAACCTGACCCCGGGGCATGTCTTCTGGGTCTGTGGCGCCTGCGCGTTGTCCACGGGCGCCTACGCGGCGATTTCCCGGGGTAGGTTCATCAAGGCCGAGGCGTGACTTCTTAATCTTGGATTAAGGGCGGTTAGGGTAGAATATGGTCCAGTCCCGATGCGCATCCTAATCGTAGAAGACGAAGCCCCTTTGCGTAACGGTCTGCTGAAGCTCCTGCGCGAGGAGGGCTACGCCGCCGACGGCGCCGCGAACGGCGAAGAAGGTCTCCAGAAGGCGATGGAATGCGACTACGACGCCATCGTCCTGGACTATCTCATGCCGGTGATGGACGGACGGGAGCTGCTTCGTCGCCTTCGCCACACCAAGCGCACGCCCGTCATGATGCTCACCGCGCGCAATTCGGTCGACGACCGCGTGGCGGGACTCGACCTTGGCGCCGACGATTATGTCGCCAAGCCTTTCGTGCAGCAGGAGCTGCTCGCCCGTCTCCGCGCCCTCGTGCGCCGCAACCATAGTTCCGCCGTCGCGGTCATCTCGCTCGGCGACGTGGTCATCGACACCGCGGCCCGTCGCGTGACGAAGGACGGCAAGGACGAGCCCGTCACTGGACGGGAATACGGGCTGCTGGAATACCTCGCCCATCGCCGCGGCGCGGTCGTGCCGCGTTCGGAGCTATACGAACACCTCTTCGACGAGAACGAGGACACGCTTTCGAACCTACTGGAAGTGCACGTCTGCAACTTGCGCCGTAAGTTAGGTGCCGACCTGATCAAGACGCGTCGGGGATTGGGCTACGTCATCGAGGCGGCCCCGAAGGCTCCCGTTCAGCCATGATTTTTCATTCCATCCGCTGGCGGATCCTGGCTTGGAATTTCGGCCTGCTCGCGGCGACGGCCTCCGTGCTCCTTGTTGCGTTCTACCGGCACGAGAATCAGGCCTGGCTCCAGGAACTCGACCTGCGCCTCCGTCGAGAGATGACCCGCGGCATGGGCCCGCTCAACGAGGTCGTCCCAGGCGTCGCCGGTCCGCGTAATCCCGCACCCGCTGCGCGACCGAACGCCAAGGCCGCCGCTAGGGCGGACAACCCAGAGCAACGCGCGACGAAGGCGAAGACAGCCTTGGTCGAGATCGCCGGAACCGGCGTCTGGGTCCAAGTCGTCGATCTCGAAGGAAAGTCACTCTATCGTTCCGCCAACGCACCGACCGAACCTGAACTGACCGCCCAAGCCTTGGCCGAACTGGCGACGAACGCGGATGGCATCCCGGCCCGCCCGCAGGACCTCATGGTCACCTTGCCTGGCCATCGTGTCCTGCTCCATCGCCCGCCGGGCCGTAATCTCGTCATGTTCGGCAGTCCTACCTTGCAGCTGGACGCCGCCCTCGCCGATCTCGCCCGGAGTCTGACGCTCGCCGGTTTCGCCGTCGTATTCGTCGGCTGCGGTGTCGGCTGGGTGCTGGCCGGTCGTTCGCTCAAGCCTATCGACCGCATCGCGGCGGACGCCGAAGGAATTGCCGCCGGGGATTTCGGTCGGAAGATTGACGTCGAGGACACGGAGAGCGAGTTGGGCCGCCTCGCCGTGGTGCTTAACGACACCTTCGGCAAGATGAACGCCGCCCGCGAACATATGGCGCAGTTCACCGCCGACGCCTCGCATGAGTTGCGGACACCGCTCACGGTCATCCTCTCGGACAGCCAAGGCGCCTTGCGTCAGGAGCGCACGCCCGAGGAATATCGCGCCACGCTCGAGACCATCAAGCAGTCTGCCCTGCGGATGAAATCTATTTCCGACGCTTTGCTTGAACTCGCCCACGGCGATGCCGGCCGGCCCGTCGCCCAGGATCCTTGCGACCTCGCCGATCTCGCCGATGAGTCCGTGGCCTTGCTTGGTCGCGTCGCCCGCGAGCATGGCGCCAAGCTCGTGCCGCAGCTTGAAAGCGCTCCGTCGGTCGGCGATGCCGGCCGTCTCGGTCGCGTGATCCTCAACCTTTCCATCAACGCCATCCTGCATAACGAAGCGGGCGTCACCGTGACCGTGTCCACGGGCGTGGTCGACGGCTTCTCGGAACTGCGCGTGGCCGACGACGGCCGCGGCATCGCGCCCGAGAACCTCGATCGTATCTTCGAGCGTTTCCGTCGCGTCGACGCCTCGCGTTCCCGCCACACCGGGGGCGCCGGTCTCGGGCTTGCGATCGTCAAGCAGACCGTCGAAGCCCACGGCGGAACCATCGCCGTGACCAGCGAGGTCGGCAAAGGCACCGTCTTCGTCGTCCGTCTGCCGAAGGCCTGATCAGATCGTCGCCAGCACGCGCCGCTTGATCTCCGCGACGGGCATCGCGTTGAGCAGGACGGGCGAGAGGCGGTTCTCGTTAATCAGCGGGAGGGCCGTGAGGTGTTCGCTGAGCACGAGGTTTCGGTTGGCGGCGACCTCGTCGACGCGGTCCACCGGCGTGAAGCGCGGGGTGGATTTCAGGACCTCTGGGTTGGTGCGGATGAGGTCGCCGATGGCCAGCACGACTTCGGCGAAGCGGTCGAGTTCGTCCTTCGTGTAGGATTCGGTCGGTTCGATCATCAGGCCGAAGACTTCGGGGAAGGCGACGGTCGGGGCGTGGAAGCCGAAATCGAGGAAGAGTTTACCGACGCGGCCGATGATACTCGCGCGCGGGATGCCCGAGGCCTCGATCCGTTTGAAGTCTTCTTCCGTGAGTGTGATGATGAATTCATGCATGCGCGGCACGCCGTCGGCCGCCGCAGGGAGTGAAGGGAAGGACTTGCCGAGCTTCGAGAAGAGGTAGCGACTGGAGAGCACGGACATCGCGGACATGCGGCGCACACCTTCCTTGCCGAGGCGCTGTAGGTAGGTGTAGACGCGCACCTTATGGGCGAAGTTGCCCCAGTGGCGATGGAACGAACCGATGCTGTGCTTCGGCTTCACCGCCACGTAGACGTCGCCCTGCTTCTCGATCTGGTACCCGGGGAGGAAGTCGACGAG
>CAMDQP010000104.1 GCA_945906115.1 Opitutus sp. GAS368 | reverse complement strand
GGCGTCACCAAACTTAACCATGATGGCGCTCCCTTCGGAAGCGGAGACGCAGCGCTGAAGAATGGTGCCCGGCTTATTACCGTAGGCACGCGAAGTGCTGATGAGATAGAGGCGCGGGCCCTTATTCTCGCGGGCGCCAGCGAAGGCTTTTTCCCACTCGTCTTCCCACTTCTTCTCTTCGGGGAAACGCTTATCGCCACCGTTATTACAGACGACGCGGCCGGAGGGGGCGGCGGTGAGGGGCTTGCTGAGGGTGAAGCTGACGTTATCCTTGATTTCGGTGACCGTCGTGCCCGGGGGAATGCCCGAGCCGAGGGCAACCATGCCGACGATCAGACCTGTGGTTTCCTTGCACTGCACGACCGGCTGGCCGGAGGCACCACCGCTGGCAATGAGGGTGACCGAACGGGCAAAGCCTCCGCCCTGATTGGTGCGATCGGAGAAGACGACGGGCGGGTCGGCGCGCATGCCCTTGTCGGGCTTGTAGGCCGAAACGTTGCCGATGGCCTTGGTGCGGATCTGGCGGACGCCGTCCTGAAAGTCAGAGAAGATGATCAACGCATCGTAGGTGCGGTCATCCTTGAGGATGTCGATCCAACCGCCGACGGAGCCCGTCTTGAAATTACTGCCATACTTCTTGAGAATCGCACGGCCCTGGGTGGTGAGCTTGGCCGGATTAGTCTCGGTGGGGATGAGCTCACCCTTGGCGTTCTTCTTCGAGCCGCCGCCGGTGGGACGATTCAAGAACGGCGCACCCTTAAATTTGTCACCGCCGACGATTTCGTTGTCATGCACGTCGACGAACACGCCATTGCTCAGGTAGACGTCGGCATCCGGGAACTTGTCGCGAATCTCCGCTTCAACGCGGTCGAGATAAGGAAGCATCGACGCCGAAGCGTCGAAATAGACCGCTAGGCGCTGGGAAAAGATGTTCGCTCCCATGACCGGACGGGCGACGAAGTTCTTGCCGCCGCCGGAACCCATGCCCTTGCCGGTACCGATGCCGCCGCCGGCACCGCCGCCGAAGCCCTTGGACGCACCGCCGGCCATCGCACCCGCGATCATCGAGGAAGCGGAAGCGGAGTTCGGCATGTCGGGCAGCGCGATCGAAGCCGAGGCGCTCTTAGAAGTGATGCGGGTTGTCGTCTTGGCCAGGGACTTGACGTTCTTCGGTTTGACCTTGCGCTCGGTACTCTTCACACGCTCGCCGCCGGAACCGCCGCCCGCACCCGTGGCGAAGGCATTCGGATCCTTCTTGGCGTTGTCGGTAACCGTGGAGACGACAAACGCCGCCGCGATGAAGACCAGCAGGACGTGAATCGCTACGGAGACCGAAAGACCGCTGGCGCCGATGCGCTGCCAGAAGTTGAGCTTCCGGCGCTTGGAGACGATGGAGTCCGCTTCAACCGTGTTCAGGTCAGCCGGAGGGATGTCGCCGGGAGGGGGCGTGGGAGTTTCTTCAGTCATCGCGAGAAGGGGGTAATTAATCATCCCCCCTGACCCGCCTGCTTCAACCCTTTTTGCCCAGAACGCAGAGGAAGAACTCGCATAAGAAATGGCTTGCGACTCGGCTCTAGCCGCTTTCTCCTTCGCCTCCCACTTATTGCAGGGTGGAGCAGCCCGGTTAGCTCGTCAGGCTCATAACCTGAAGGTCGTAGGTTCAAATCCTACCCCTGCACCCAATTTTAAGCCCTTGAAGGGCAGTCACTTAAACGAGTGACCAAAAAGATTGGAAATAGGCTTGAACCAGACGGAATTAATTACAAGTTATCGGATATTAAATTTGTCCTACGGGATAATGGGGTAAGTAAGATAAAGCAGTAAAAAACAGGCGGCTTGCATAGGGGTATGCAAGCCGCCTCCTTTTTTTGGGGAATCGCTCCCCTGCCCTAGACACAAAAAAGCCCGGCTTCTTCGGACCGGGCTTCGTCGTATCTCAGCGGTTCGGCTCAGCCGCCGCCGGTCATCTTGGTGATGAGCGCGATGAGCGGGAGGAACATGGCGAGCACGATCGCACCGACGACGACGGCGAGGAAGACGATGAGCACCGGTTCGATGATGGAAGTCAGCGCGGTCACGGCGTTGTCCACTTCTTCGTCGTAGATATCGGCGACGCGATTGAGCATCTCGGGCAGCTGGCCGGTCTCTTCACCGACCTGGATCATTGAAGTCACCATCTGCGGGAAGACGCCAGACTGCTCGAGTGGCACGGAGAGCGGCTCACCGTCGCGGACGCGGTCATGCACGCGCTCCAGCGACTTTGCGATGACGACATTATCGAGCGTGTCACGCGTGATGGAGATGGACTGCAAGATCGGCACCCCGGAAGCCATGAGCGTACCAAACGTGCGGGCGAAGCGCGAGACCGAGACGATTTGCACAAAGGTCCCGACCTTGGGCAGCCGGAAGATCATGCGATCAAAGAGTTCCTTGCCCTTCTCGGTCGACAACCACTGCTTCAGCAAGAAGTAAACCCCGAACACGAGGATGGGGGTGGCCCACCAGTAGACCGTCAGCAACTGGGAGATGCCGATGACCAACTTCGTCAGCGGAGGCATCTCCGTCTTTTGGCCATCGAGGAGCTTCTGGAAGGAAGGAACGACCTTCACCATGAGGATGTAGACGATGATGATGGCCACGGACATGACGACGCCCGGGTAGACCAGCGCGGACTTGACCTTTTTCTGGATGCGCTCGGCCTTTTCGCGGAACTTCGCCAGACGGTCGAGAACCTTGTCGAGCACGCCACCCGCCTCGCCAGCGCGGATCATATTGACGAAGAGCTTATCGAAGACCTTCGGGTGAGCCTGCATGGCTTCGGAAAGGTTGTTACCCTGGGAGACGCTGTCGGCGACATTAGCGAGGATGACCTTGAAGGCCGGATTACGCTCCTGCTTGGTGATGAGTTCAAGGGCGCGCAGGAGAGGCAGGCCGGCGACAATGAGCGTCGCCAGCTGACGGGTCATGATCGTGACGTCGTTCTGGCTGACCTTGGCGCCGAACGTGAAACCGCCCTTGGCCGGAGCGGTCGGAGCGGCGGTAGGCTTCGCCGAGCCGGCGTCGTTAGCCAGGGTGGTGACCATGAGGCCCTTCGCCATCAGTTTCTGGCGGGCCTGTTCGTCATTGGTGGCTTCAATCTTGCCAGAGGTCTGCGCCCCGTTGCGATCGATGGCGGTATACTTATAGTCGGGCATGGGAGTAGTGGTGGGTGGTGAAAGTTAGGTGTACTTAAGGACTTCCTCGATGGAGGTATGGCCGTCGAAGATGCAGCGCAGGCCGTCCTCACGGAGCGGACGCATACCTGATTCGATGGCCTTCTGCTTGAGCACGAGGGTCGGCGCCTTCTGCGTAATGAGGGTGCGAAGCTGGTCGTTGATTGTCATCAACTCGAAGAGGCCTTGCCGGCCCTTGAAACCGGAACGGTTGCAATCGGCGCAGCCCTTACCGTAGTAGAACTTCTTGTTCGCAATCTCGAGCGCATCGACATCGAGCATGTTGATGACGTCCTTATCCGGCTCGTAGGCCGTCCGACAGGTCTTGCAGACGCGACGGAGTAGACGCTGGGCGAGTACGCCCTCGAGGGAAGCCGAGATGAGGAACGGCTCCAGCCCCATGTCGATGAGTCGGGTGACGGCGCCGGGGGCGTCGTTGGTGTGGAGCGTGGAAAGCACGACGTGGCCGGTCAGCGAGGCCTGCACGGCAATTTGCGCGGTCTCGAGATCTCGGATTTCGCCGACCATGATGGTGTCCGGGTCCTGTCGAAGAAACGAGCGGAGCGCGGCGGCGAAGGTCAGCCCGACTTGATGATTGATGGGCACCTGCATGATGCCTTCGACTTCGTATTCGACGGGGTCTTCGGCGGTCAGGATCTTGACGTCCTCGGTGTTCACCTCGCGGAGCGCCGAGTAAAGCGTGGTCGTCTTGCCGGAACCGGTCGGGCCGGTGACAATGAAGATACCGTTCGGTCGGCTGACCATCGTGCGGATGCCTTCCTTGATATCGTCGTGCATCGAAAGAGCATCGAGGCTCAAGTTGACGACGGTCTTATCTAGAATTCGGAGCACCACGGATTCACCAAACTGCGTCGGCAGAGTCGACACACGCAGGTCGATCTGGCGGCCGCTGATGGTGGTCTTGATGCGTCCATCCTGCGGCACGCGTCGCTCGGCGATGTTGAGCGAAGAGAGGACTTTGACACGGGCGATGACGGCCGAGGCGAGATTCTTGGGCGGAGGCGCCATTTCGTA
>CAMDQP010000103.1 GCA_945906115.1 Opitutus sp. GAS368 | reverse complement strand
GCCGTGCAGCTCTGCAATCTCCAGGAAGACCTCGGCGGCGTCGCCAAACCCGACGCTCAGAAGACGAACGTCCAAGGCGCGCTCGCCGTGCCGGTCGTCGGCGCCGACGGCAAGGTGCTCGGCGTGCTCGGCATCGGCAAGATGCAGCCCTACGAGTTCACCCCCGCCGAGATCGCGGATTTGAATTCCGTCGCGGGGTTAATCTCCGCGAGGCTGTAAGTCGTCTGCTTAGGTTCTGACGAAGAACTAAGAACCACGAACTAAGAACGCTGCTCCAACGCTCTCCCCGTCGGCGACCCCTTCTGCTTGAGGAGGCCTTCGGGTAGGCCGGCGTAGACGAGTTTGCCACCTTTCTCGCCGCCTTCGGGGCCGAGTTCCATGACCCAGTCCGCCGCGAGGATGACGTCGGCGTGGTGTTCGATCACGATGAGCGTGGCGCCCGCGTCGCGGAGACGACCTAGCAGCGCGAGGAGCTTGGCGATGTCGTCCCAGTGCAGGCCGGTCGTGGGTTCGTCGAGGACGTAGAGTCGACCGGAGTGATCGCGGCGCGCGAGTTCGGCGGCGAGCTTGAGGCGCTGGGCTTCGCCGCCGGAGAGGGTATTGGCGGCCTGGCCAAGCTTGATGTAACCCAGGCCGACCTCCGCCAAGGTACGGAGTTTCTCGGCGAGCTTGGGTTGCGCGCGGAAGACTTCGGCCGCTTCGTTGACCGAGAGGCCCAGCGCGTCGGCAATGCTGAGTCCCTTGAAGCGCACCTCAAGCGTCTCGCGATTGAAACGTCGGCCAGCGCAGCTGGGGCAGTCGACGAACGTCTCGCCGAGGAACTGCATGTCGAGCGCGACGGAGCCTTCACCTGAGCACGTCTCGCAACGTCCACCGCGCACGTTGAAGCTGAAGCGGCCGGGGCCGTAACCACGGGCCTTGGCGAGGGGTAGCGCGGCCCAAAGCTCGCGCATGAGGTCCATGATGCCGGTGAAGGTCGCGGGGTTCGAGCGCGGGGTGCGGCCGATGGGCTCCTGGTCCACGGCGGTGAACGCAGTGATCTGTTCGAGGCCCTCGAGGCCGGTATGGCGGCCAGGCACGACCTTGGCGCCGTTGATCTTGCGCGCAGCGGCGGCGGACAGGATGTCGATGGCGAGCGTGCTCTTCCCTGAGCCAGAGACGCCGCAGACGACGGTGAGGCCGCCGATGGGGAAAGAAGCGGTGACGTCCTTGAGGTTATTTTCGGTGGCGCCTTTGACGGTGAGCTGCGCCTTGCCGGGGGCCTTGCGCTTCACGATGCCTTCCAGCGTGGCGCGTCCGGAAAGATAGGCACCGGTGCGCGAAGTCGCGTGCGCGGCGCAGGCCTTGGGGGTGCCCTCGAAGACGATGCGTCCGCCGTCGATGCCGGCGCCAGGTCCCATCTCGATGAGGTGGTCGGCGGCGAGGATCATGTCGCGGTCATGTTCGACGACGAGGACGGTGTTGCCGAGGTCGCGCAGGCCGCGGATCGAAACGATGAGACGCTGATGGTCGCTCGGGTGCAGGCCGATACTGGGTTCGTCGAGGACGTAGGTCACGCCGACGAGCCCGAGACCGAGCTGCGTGGCGAGGCGTACGCGTTGGGCTTCGCCACCGGAGAGTGAACTGCACTCGCGATCGAGGGTGAGGTAGTTCAGGCCAGCGTCATTCAGGAACGACAGGCGCTGTTCAAGCCCCCGGCGGGCTTCTTCGGCGGGCATGACGCCGGGATGCGTGGCGAGCAGCTTCGTGAATTCGAGCGCGGCCGGGATCGTCATCGCGAGGAACTCGGCCATCGTCTTGCCATTAAGTCTTAGCGAGAGGGCGGTGGGCGAGAGGCGGCGGCCTTGGCAGCCGGCGCAGACGGAGCCGGCTTGGAACTGCAGCAGGCGTTGACGGAGCGACTCGCCGGTGGTGGTGCGGTAAGCGTGTTCGAGTTCGGTGAACATGCCGGTCCAGACGGTCTCGACGAGCTTGCGGCCCTTGGGCGGCGGGAGGAGGAACTTCCGCTTCGGGTCACCGTGGAGCAGCAACTCGCGCACGGCCTTCGGCAGGTCGCGCCAAGGAGTCTTGAGGTCGAACGTCACCTGCTCGGCGAGCGCGCGGGTGATGGCGTTGCGGCGGATGAGCGTCTTGCGCGTGGCGCACTTCCAAGGCTTCACGACGCCGTCATGGATCGACAGCGACTCGTCGCGGATGGAGAGGCTTTCCTGGAAACGCATCTGCCGACCGAGTCCTCCGCAATCGGGGCAGGCGCCTTCCGGATGGTTGTGCGACAGGGCTCGCGGGCTGATGGGTTCGTAGGTTTCGCCGCAATGTTCGCAGGCGAGGTGGAGCGAGAGCACGTGCTCTTCCCAGCGTCCGTCTTTTTCGGCGAGTACGCTCGCGCGGTGGCGGCCTTCGCGGAAGGCGAGTTCGAGCGAGTCGGCGAGTCGGCTGCGCTGGTCAGGGCCTGCGACGATGCGGTCGACCACGACGTCGAGCTGCTTGGCTTCGCGGCCGGACAGGAGGCCGGCGGCTTCTTCGAGGGTGGCGACGGTGCCGTCGACGCGTACGCGGGAGAAGCCACGGCGGCCAAGGTCGGCGGTGGCTTCGAGGAGGACGGAAGGGCGGTCCTTAGCGACGGGGGCCACGACCATCAGGCGGGTGCCGGCGGGGATGGATTCGAGCGTCTGGAGGTTGTCGTCGAGGGAACGACGGCGGACCGGCTGGCCGTCCTTGAGGCAGCGGCGGTCGCCGGCGATGATCCAGAGGGGGCGGGCGTGGTCGGCGATCTCGGTCAGCGTGGCGACCGTCGAGCGGGGGTTCGTATTGCCGCCGGTCCGCTGGGCGATGGCGATGACCGGGGAGAGGCCCCGGATGAAGTCCACATCTGGTCGCGGGGCCGAATCCAGCATCCCGCGGGCCTTGGCGGAGAGGGATTCGAGGTATTGGCGGCTCCCTTCGGCGTGCAGGGTGTCGAAGGCTAGGGAAGATTTACCCGATCCACTGACCCCCGTGATGACGGTCAGCTGATAACGGGGGATGGTCAGTTCCACATCCTTGAGGTTGTGAGTGCGGGCTCCCTTGATGTGGATGGGCGGGTTCAGATGGCCGACGATAGCCCGTCCGCCCTCGGGGAGAAGGCGGAAGTGGGCGGCCGTTAATAAGTCGTCTCTTAATCCGCTTTTACCTCTTTCGGCAAAGTGTCAGCGTGCAGGGATGCCACGCCTCTTTCTCGCCCTACTGATTCTGTTCACCGCCCGCGCTTCGGCCGACAAACTCGAGCCCCGCGTGCTCTTCCTTGGCGATAGCATCACGTACGGTGGTAACTGGACGGTAGTCGTCGAGTCCGCCATTCGCGCTCAGAAGGGTATGGGTCGGGCGACGATCGTGAACATGGGCCTCTCGAGCGAGACGACCTCGGGTCTTTCCGAGCCTGGCCACGCCGGCGGCAGCTTCCCGCGTCCTGATCTGCATGAGCGCCTCGGTCGCGTGCTCGCGCAATTCAAGCCGACGCTCGTCGTCGCCTGCTATGGGATCAATGATGGCATCTATCAGCCGCTCGACGCTTCGCGTCAGCTCGCCTTCCAAGATGGCATCATCAAGCTGCGTCTCGCCTGTATTCGCGCTGGTGCGCAGATTGTCATCGTCACACCTCCGCTGTATGCTCCTGACAATCGTGCGAAGGATGTAATCAACTACGACGGCGTGATGGAGGCCTATGGCGCGTGGCTCGTCGCGCAGCGTTCCGCTGGTTGGCAGGTCATCGACATTCATCCGCTACTTCATCAATCGGTCGACGCCGCGAAGAAGGCCGATCCGACTTTCATCTATGCGAAAGATAATCTGCATCCTGGTGAGCAGGGGCATCTCTTCATGGCGAAGGCCGTGTGGCAGTCGCTGGCGCCGACGATGAATTGGAAATCCGATGTCGTGTTCGCTGAAGGCGTGAAGCTGAAGAACCTGCGCGAAAGTTCGGCACTCCTGCGCGATGCCTGGCTCACCCAGACCGGACACAAGCGTCCCGGGGTTAAGGGTGGCCTTCCGGTGGCCGAGGCGGAGGCCCGTTCGGCTGAGCTGATTGGCGAATACCTCAAGAAATAAGGGGTTTCTGGGTTTAAGGGTGGGGGAAGGGTTGGGGGCTATTGCCCAAGAAACACCCTCCCGACACGAGACTGTAACAATTGCATGAGATGATGCCTCCGTTTCCACAACCATGCATAACACCCTCAAGTCCCTCGCGCTGCTCGCCCTCACGGCTAGCGTCGTTTCCGCCCAGTCCGCCGCC
>CAMDQP010000102.1 GCA_945906115.1 Opitutus sp. GAS368 | reverse complement strand
TTACTCTCCGTAATCTGGAGGTTGAGGGTATAGAGCAGCCGCACGATTTGGGTAAGTTCGTCCGACGCCTGCAAGGCGACCGCCTGGGCACGGCGTAGACGCTGGATGGCGGCCGTCATGTCGGGTGTGAGCGGCCGCGGGTTTAAGGTCTCCTCGTCGATGGTGATGAAACGAAGCGTGGGCGGACCTTTATATTTAATCTCGGGGGTGAAGGCGTTGTTCGGGATACTGAGCCGACGCAACGTGTCGTCCTCAAGGTAGCTAGCAGCCGGGATTGCGTCGTCGAAAGCGAGGGCCCGGAAGCGGATGCTCACCCCCGGCTTGTCGGTAGTCTGGGCGAAAAGAGACGTCGCGAGGAGCGGCAGCAGGAGGGCGGTACGGGCGATCATAGGTCCTTCTGCGTGAGCGTACGGGTGGAGAGAATGACGAAGCGCCGGCCTAGCGTGCGATTGATCTGATTAAGCAGGGGGTTGTGCTGTTGACCATCGGTCAGCTTGGCCACTTCGGTCTCGGGTGGCTGGCTGGGGTCGCAGAATTCTGGGATACGCTGCACGACGGCTTCGATCCAGCAGCCGGCCAGGGTTCGGGACGGGTCAAGCGGGTCCGTTGCGTCACCGTAGCAACGGATGACGAAGGTGTCGGAGCGCGTACTCAGCGATGAGCCGACGGCTTCGAGGATATCGGATTGCATCAACGAAGTCGGTGCCGCCCGGAGCGAGTGGCTCTTGGTGCTGTTTGTGCGCGGGTCGGTGGCGACGACGTTGGCTGGCTTGAATACGTAGGGAATCAGGCCGGGGCCAGAATTGGCGGCGCTTACTGTGAGCTTCGACGCATCGTACCCGGGCGCCGCGATCAGGGGTGAACTACGGTTGGAGAGATTGGCCCCGTCGACGTCGGCCCGCAGGATGGCGTTCTGGAGGCAACCCTGCCAAGCGACTTGGTTGGGGTAGGCTCCGCAGTTGAAACGATTAATGAACTGGGCCAGTCCGATGTAAGGCAGCGGGACTTCGACGCCGCGGTTCATGATGACGTAGTGTACTCCTAATCCCGTCTTGATACCATACTGGTAGCGATGGTTGTAGCGGATGCGCATACGGGTCTCCTCGACGATGGATTTCGCGAGCATTTTGATCTGTGCGTCGTCTAAGGTCGCCAGGCCGGTCCATGCCTTCTTGTCGTTGAAGGCGGTTTTGTAATTGTAATCGGCGGCGTCAGCTCGGACGCCCCGTGGGAAACGAGCGTTCTTATCGGTACCGGGCAGCAGCTCGGTGGCCGCACCCATCACGTTGCGCTTCGCGGTGGCCAGGAGGGCAGCCCAGGCGTCCACTGAAGTGCTATTCACATTGAAAGTGCCGTCAGTCAGGATCGTCCCGGCGATCCGACGATGGTCGCCGAGCATGGCCCGGACGGTGACCGGGTCGCGCGTCGGGAAGAGACGTGTGCGTGGATTAGCGAGCCGGCCGGTGCCGGCGGCGAATTCATCGAGCACGGTGCTTAAAGTCTTGGACTCCGTGACGACCGCCGCCCGGCTGATGATCGGGGCTGCGCCCGAGAGGAAGAAGCGGTCGTAGAGCGCCGAATTGGCCATCCATGAGTGATCATGGCTGGCGGCCCCGCAGAGCCCGTCCGTGGTGTAGGGGCTGGCGATATTGTTGCTCAGTGAGGCGAAACTGTTGCCGATCTGGAAAAGAGGCTCCTGGTCGCGCATGCCAAAATTCGCATGCGTGTACTGGGCGAGAGAGAGGGGCGCCGAGAGCGGCACGCTCGTATAAACCGCCGAGGTCACGCCGCCGAGCCCGGAGGTCGCGCTGAGGCCGCCGAAGGCGCGGGTGTCGCCGGCTGGCGTCTCGATGACGTCGTTCCAGTTGTTGGCCGGACGGAGCACCATTTTGTAGCTCGGCGAGGTGAAGGCGTAGCCGGCCGGCGTGGAGGCGCTGGCCATGCCGTTGGCGTCGCCGCGGGTCACGGCCGCCATCGGGTTTGAATGTGAGAATACGGGAAAGGGTAGCGCGTCTTTCGGCCAGCGGAGGCTGTAATCGTGGATACCGAGGATTTTAGGTTCCGAGAAGGCGTCAGGCACGTCGAGTCCGGTGCCGCCTACGGTCAGGGATATCGCACCACCGCTGCGGCTGAGATTCGTGGCCATGAGGGTATTCAGTTCGCTGCAGGTGTTGTAGGCTGAGCTGAGACTGGTGTTATTCTGGCTCGTAAGGCGGTCTCCCGGCCAGGAGCTCAGCAGCACCCGTGCCTCGAACGTGCCCTTGTTCTGGAGGCTGACGGTGATGGCCTCCCCGCCGATTCCATTCATCACGGTCAGCGGGTTGCCAGTCGCATCAGTGCAGTTCATCCAGAAACCGCCGCGCGTATCCAGTCCCTTATCGACAGTCAGGGGGACGACCGGCACACTCGTCGTGACCGGGTGACGCATGAAACGACGCGTGCTCGGGAATCCCGGCGGAGGGCCTTCCGCGGAGTAGGAAAAGACCCGCAGATCGCCGGGTTGCAGTACGATGTCGACACCGACGTAGGCTCGGAAGCTTTCGACCGAGTTGACGGAGGTGTCGGCACCAGCAGCAAGTTCGCCGATACTCCGTGTCCAGGTCTCGGTATTTTTCTGGAACGTCAGTTGGAGCGTCTCCCAGTTCCGGAAGGAAAGACGCAGCGCGGAATTCTCCGAGGAGGAGCTATCGCGTGCGAGCCGCAGGCCAACGTTGTAAGGATTATGCAGCACAATCACGGGCGAGACTGTCAGCCGGAGGAGGCCACCGCCTTCCTGGAGTCCCCAGACGAGCATCTGTCGGCAGACGTAAGGGGAGACCGCCACCTTGGTCGGCTTGGGTGGGGGAAGTCCGTTGATGGTAGTGGCGTTAAGGAAATCGCCGGTCGAGTCGGCGCGGTTATAGAAACGCCCGTAATGGGTGCGATCTCCGTAGGCCGAGGCGGCGAGCGCGGCCGCGTTGGGGAAATGCGCGCGGGCGTTAAGTTCCGGCGCCACCGGATTGAACCAATTGAGTTCTTTGTACAGTCGGTGGTAGCTGCGGAGGGATTCCCAGGTCGGGCCGCGCGTTATGCCGCTGTTCGAGAAGGAATAGAGCGGGGCAATGTTGCGGGTAGCGCCGTCGTGCCTGACGGTGACCTTGGCGTCGGCATAGGCACTCCGCATACTCGTTCCGTTGGGGTGGAAGGTGTAGGTGACGCCGGAGAGCTGGGCATCGGCAGAATCCTTGGGGGCGGAGCCCTCGCCAAACTCGGACAACTTCCACTCGGCGTCCGTCTTCTCGAACGCCAGCGAGAGGTCGACTTTGAGACCGCCCCAAAGGGAGTCGCAGTTCACGCCGCGCGACCATAGGGTGGCTTCGGTGAACAGGCGCTTGGCGCGGGTCGGCGGGGCGGTTTCCGTGAGTCCGAGTCCTGTGTTCGTCAGGAAGGGAATTTCGCGCATCTGGGTGATGCGCGGGTCGATCCCGCTGAGGGGCATGTTCTCAAGTCCGGCCAGGATGCCGGTCCCCGAGCGGGCGGTACCGCGCAGTGCTTCCTGCTGCAGCTGTGGCGTCGTGATGCCGATGGCCGGAGTCAGTCGCGGGTCGGTGAGATTGATGCGTGCTTTGACCCCTTCGTCGCCGATCCAGTAGCAGTAAGAGCCATTCGCGTCGCTATCGGGTAGGGCGATACGGGGCAGGGCGATGCGGCCGTCGGGTTTCCCTGGGCTGGTGGCCGTGGCGAGCTCGGCGGCGCTCGCGCAGGTGTTTCCTACTAGGGGCACGAGCAGGTTCGCCGGGATGGTGAAGTCGTTCTGCCAAGGGACCCATTGGTCGATATAGAAGTCCGCCTGACCAAAGAGGTTCGCCGATTGCGTGCCGGGTAGCTGGTCGTGTCGTCCGCTGACGAGCCAGGAAGGCGGTTGGAGCTGCTGGTCGCTGCGCCATACCCCGGTCCAGAGCGGATTACGAATCGTGTTCCAGGTCCAGCCCGTCTGTGTGGTATTGGCCAGGATATCCGCCCGTGCGGTCATGCGCCGGTCGGGGCCAGCTTCCTGCTGGAGGTGTGCGAGGGCGAGGCGGAGCGAGACGGCCGCGTTGAGTTTCGCCCGCTGGAAGTTCTGGTGCTGCGCCGAGAGGCGCGACTCGATGGTCACGAACGAGGCTACCGTGATGACCGTGAGCAGCACGACCGACATCACCACGAGCGACAGCACGAGGCTGAAGCCAGGGCGACGGCGGCGGAGCAGCGTCTCGGTGTCGGGGGCCACGGCATCAGTCTGGGGTCGCC
>CAMDQP010000101.1 GCA_945906115.1 Opitutus sp. GAS368 | reverse complement strand
AACCGCTGCATCGAGCTCGCCGACAAGTACGGCGTGGGCACGGTCTCGGTCGACAACGCCTTCCACTACCTCTGGGGTGGTGGCTACGTCATGGAAGCCGCCAAGCGCGGTTATATCGCTTATACGAATTGCACCGCGACGCTCTCCGAAGTCGTCCCCTTCCAGGGCAAGCACCCGACCCTCGGCACTAACCCCCACTCGTGGGGCTTCCCGACCACCGACGCTGTCGGCTTCCCCATCGTGATCGACTGGGCCACCTCCGTCATCGCCATGGGCCGCGTCCAGGTGCTCAAGCGCGAAGGCAAGATGCTCCCGCCTGACGCCGCCGTGGACAAGGACGGCAAGATCACCCTCGACCCGAACGAAGCCGTCTCGCTCATCCCCTTTGGCGCCCACAAGGGCTACGGACTTTCACTCATCAACGAGATTGTCGCCGGTTTCATCGGAGGTTCGCTGCCGACTATCCGCAGCCGCACGCACGTCCCCGGCGAGAAGCAGGCCTGCGCCTTCTTCTTCCAGGTGATCCACCCTGAGGCCATCAGCTCGGGCGTCTTCGCCAAGGGCCGCAGCCAGTCCGAGAACGTTAAGGCGGTCCTCGCCGACGTCCTCGGCCACGGCAACGAGAAGTGCATGCTCCCGGGTCAGCTCGAGGCGACCTTCGCCACGCGCAGCGAGAAGGCCGGCGGCCTGCTGTTCTCCAAGGCTGAAATCGAAGAGTTCAACAAGGTCGCGGAACACATCGGCCACCAGCCCTTCGACCTCGCGACCTTGCCCACGGCCTAAGCCCCCCTCACCTTAAACCCAACCCTCCCCACAACCATGGCTCTCAAGATTAAGTCGGCGAAGGAATGCGCCTTCGACCAAGTCTCCCTCGGTGAAATCATGCTCCGCCTCGACCCAGGCGAAGGCCGCGTGCGCACCACGCGCCAGTTCCAAGTCTGGGAAGGCGGCGGCGAATACAACGTCGCCCGCGGCCTCCGCAAGTGCTTCAACCTGCGCACCTCGGTGTGCACGGCGTTCGTCGATAACGAAGTCGGCCGCCTGCTCGAGGATTTCGTGATGCAGGGCGGCGTGAACACCGACTTCATCAAGTGGCGCGAGGACGACGGCATCGGCCGCACGGTCCGTAACGGCCTCAACTTCACCGAGCGTGGCTTCGGTATCCGTGGTGCCGTCGGCGTCCCGGACCGTGGCAACACGGCTGCCTCGCAGATCAAGCCCGGCGACTTCGACTGGGAATACCTCTTCGGTACGCTCGGCGTGCGCTGGCTCCACACGGGCGGTATCTTCGCAGCCCTTTCCGAAACCACCGCACAGGCCACCATCGAAGCGGTCAAGATCGCCAAGAAGCACGGCACCATCGTCTCCTATGACTTGAACTACCGCCCTTCCCTCTGGAAGACCATCGGTGGCCTTAAGAAGGCCCAGGAAGTGAACCGCGAGATTGCCCAGTACGTCGACGTGATGATCGGCAACGAAGAAGACTTCACCGCCTCCCTCGGCTTCGAAGTCAAGGGCGCGGACCATAGTCTCTCCCACATCGAGACCCAGGCCTTCAAGGACATGATCGGTGAAGCCGTGAAGCAGTTCCCGAACTTCAAGGTCGCTGCGACCACGCTTCGTCGCGTGATCACCGCCACGAAGAACGACTGGAGCGCCATCTGCTGGCACGACGGCAAGTTCTACGACAGCATCCAGTTCCCCGAGCTCGAGATTCTCGACCGCGTCGGCGGCGGCGATAGCTTCGCCTCGGGCCTGGTCTTCGGCTTCCTCGAGCACAACGACGCCCAGAAGGCTGTGAACTACGGCGCCGCCCACGGCGCGCTGGCGTCCACAACTCCCGGCGACACCTCGATGGTCACCCGCAAGGAAGTCGAGAAGCAGCTCGCCGGCGGCGGCGCCCGCGTCGTGCGCTAAGCCTCAGAACCCTACCCCCACCCCCACCCCTACCCCTATCTTCATGTCCTCCCTCGATCTCTTCTCCCTCAAAGGCCGCACGGCCGTCGTCATCGGCGGCACGGGCGAACTCTGCGGCGCCATGGCCGAAGGCTTCGCCTCCGCCGGCGCTCACGTGATCCTCGTCGGTCGCGACCCCGCCAAGGCCGACGCGCGCCTCGCCAAAATCAAAGCTGCCGGCGGCACGGGCGAATTCATCTCGTGCGAAGCCACCAACAAGGCTGACCTCATCAAGCTGCGCGACGGCATCCTCGCCCAGCACGGCAAGGTCGATGTCCTCGTGAATGGTGCCGGCGTCAATTCGGCCACGCCCTTCTTCGAAATCGACGAAGCGCAGATCGACAAGATCCTCACGGTGAACATCAAGGGCGTCATCTTCGGCTGCCAGGTCTTCGGCGAAGCGATGGTCGCCGCCGGCAAAGGCTCGATCATCAACCTTGGTTCGGAATCCGGCATCCTGCCGCTCTCCCGCGTCTTCACTTACTCGGCCTCCAAGGCCGCCGTGCATAACCTCTCGAAGAACCTCGCCCGCGAATGGGCCGCGAAGGGCGTCCGCGTCAACACGCTCGTCCCGGGCTTCTTCCCGGCCGAACAGAACCGCAAGGTGCTCACCCCTGAGCGCGTGGCGATGATCCTCGGCAAGACCCCCATGAACCGCTTCGGCGAAGCCAAGGAACTCATCGGCGCCTCTCTGCTTCTCGCTTCCGACGCTGGCAGCTTCGTCACCGGCGCCGAAATCGTCGTCGACGGCGGCTTCGCCGCGATGTCCATCTAAGCGAGACCGACGACAATGGCCTTCATGGACGACAATTTCATCCTCGCGACCGGCACGGCGCAGAAGCTGTACCACGGCGTCGCGAAGGACCAGCCCATCGTCGACTACCACTGCCACCTGAGCCCGAAGGATATCGCCGACGACCGTCGCTTCGAAGACCTCACGGCGATCTGGCTCGCGGGCGACCACTACAAGTGGCGCGCGCTGCGGGCCAACGGCGTCAGTGAAGACCTCATCACCGGCGAAAAATCTACGTCCCGCGAGAAATTTCAGGCCTGGGCCGAGACAGTTCCGTCTACACTCCGCAATCCCCTCTTCCATTGGACGCACCTCGAGCTACGCCGCCACTTTGGCATCCAGGACGTCCTCGAAGGCGCCACGGCCCAGAAGATCTGGGACGAAGCCAACCGCCAGCTGAAGCATGGCGACCTCACGGCCCGCGGCATCCTCAAGCTCATGAAGGTGCGCGTCGTCGGCACCACCGATGACCCCGCCGACTCGCTCGATCTCCACCACCAGATCGCAAAGTCTGGCTTCGCGACCAAGATCGTCCCGACCTACCGTCCCGACGCCTGCCTCAAGGTCCGCACACCGGACCGCGTGCAGGCTTGGGCCAAGCGCCTCGCCGCCAGCACGGGCAAAGGCGCCGACACTTTCGCCGGCCTGATCGCCGGCCTCAACCAGCGGCACGACGACTTCGCCGACGCGGGCTGCCGCGCCTCCGACCACGGCCTCGACACCCTGCCGGACGCGTCCTGCACCGAAGCCGAAGCCAAGGCCATCTGGGAGAACGCCATCGCCGGCAAGGCCGCTACGCTCGAGGAAGCCGAAAAATTCACGGCCTTCATCATGCTGCACGTCGGCCGCCTCAACCACGCCAAGGGCTGGGCTACCCAGCTCCACCTCGGCGCCGTGCGCGACCCGAACCTCGGTATGCTCAAGCGCCTCGGTTCTGACGCCGGCTGCGACACCATCGGCGATTTCCGTCAGGGCCCAGGCCTCATCCGCTGGTTCGGCACGCTCTCCGGCGAGAACGCCCTCGGGAAGACGATCCTCTACAACCTTAACCCCGCCGATACCGCCCTCTTCGCCTGCCTCCCCGGCTCTTTCCAAGACGGCGTGACGCCAGGCAAGATCCAGTACGGCTCGGGCTGGTGGTTCCTCGACCAGGAACGCGGCATGCGCGACCAGATCAACGCGCTGTCCGACCTCGGCCTGCTCAGCCGCTTCATCGGCATGATCACCGACTCGCGCTCCTTCCTCTCCTACCCGCGCCACGAATACTTCCGTCGCATCCTGTGCGACCTCGTCGGCCAGGACGTCGAGTCGGGCCGCATCCCGGACCGTAAGGATTGGAACGAACGCCTGATTGCCGACGTCTGCTACGGCAACGCCAGCCAGTACTTCGGTTTCAAGAAGTAAGAGATATCGACCTTGTCGAGACCAGGTAAGCCTGCGGGCTTGCCCGGTCTCTTCGTTTGGCAAGTATGATGACATGCCCCATCTGTCACCGAATGCGTCCGTCCGATGATCCGCTTCCTATTCGACTGCATGCTTTGGGGGCTCGGTGCCCAGCCGCGTGGC
>CAMDQP010000100.1 GCA_945906115.1 Opitutus sp. GAS368 | reverse complement strand
CCGGCCAGGGCAGTGGTCATCGCTAGGGCGGTACCTTCGCCGCCGTCCGCAATCGGGCAAAGGTCGAAGGAGGCCTGTGGAAAGGTCGTTTCTAGGCTATTTTTAAGATGAAAACCGGCTTTTTCCGCCGGCAGGGAGCCCTTGAATTTATCGTTGGCGATCAGGATGCGCATCGTCCGGCTTGGTCATCCAAGCCGTGGGGTCTTTCCTTTACAACCCGAATGGGGAAGCGCACTTGATTTCCGGGGGCCCTGGCCTACATTTGTTTTAAGGTCAGTCCGTCCCCGGGCTTCTTCCCCACCCTTAATCCCATCTTAAGAAACACGCTCATGCCGTCGCTCCGTCTCCCCTCCCTCGCCCTCGTGGCCCTCGCTGCCCTCGCCGTCGTTCCCTCCGCCGAGGCGATGCCCCCTTCCAAGGAAGGCCTCGAGTTCTTCGAGAAGAACGTGCGCCCGATTCTCATCGACCGCTGCTACGAGTGCCACTCCGCCGAGAAGAACTCTTCCAAAGGTGGCCTGATCCTCGATTCCATGGACGGCGCCTACAAGGGCGGCGACGAAGGTCCCGCGGTCATCCCGGGCAATCTCGAGAAGTCTCTCTTGATTAAGGCCGTCCGTTACACTGATCCCGAGTTCTCGATGCCCCCGAAGAAGACGGGTGGCAAGCTGCCGGATGACAAAATCGCCATCCTCGAAGAGTGGGTGAAGATGGGTGCGCCCATGCCTTCCGGTGGCGCCGCCAAGCTGACCGGTCTCACGGGTAAGGCTCGCGATCACTGGGCCTTCCAGCCCGTCAAGAAGCCGACCGTTCCTGAAGTGAAGAATCGCGCCTGGGTTAAGACGCCCATCGATGCGTTCGTCCTGGCCAAACTCGAAGAGAAGGGCCTCCAGCCTAATCCGGCTGCCAATCCCGAGGCGTTTCTTCGCCGTCTCTCCTACGATTTGATCGGCCTTCCGCCCACCTCCGAGCAGGTCGATGTCTTCGAAAAGGCCGTCCAGGCTGCGCAGATTGCTGACGCGATGGCACTTCGCTCCGGCAAGCCCGCCGTCGCTGCTGAAGCCGTCTACGCCAAGCAGATCGATAGCCTCCTCGCTTCGCCCCACTATGGCGAACGCTGGGCCCGCCACTGGCTCGATACCGCTCGCTACTCCGACACCCGCGGCCTCCAGGTCGACCAGGGCGACAGTCTCTTCAAGGATTACCGTTTCGCCTACGCTTGGACCTACCGCGATTACGTCATCAACGCCCTGAACGACGATAAGCCGTACGACAAATTCATTGTCGAACAGCTCGCCGCCGACCGTATCCCCGGCATCTCGCCCGACGATCCTCGTCTCGCCGCGCTCGGCTTCCTCACCGTCGGTAAGCGCTTCGACGACCCGAATGACATCATCGACGAACGCATCGACACGAGTACCAAGGCCTTCCTCGGACTCACGGTGTCTTGCGCCCGCTGCCACGACCATAAGTTCGACCCGATTCCGATTAAGGATTACTACTCCCTGCACGGCATCTTCGCCTCGACCGTCGAGCCACTGCACCACCCGACGATTGCCGCCACTTCGAAGACCGCCTCCGCCGCGCGCTCCGACTTCACCAAGCGACTCGGACAGCTCCAGGACGAGCAGGTCGCCGGTTTCTTCCGTTACATGCGTGAGACCCGCGCCCGTTACGACAACGAGATGGCTGGTCGCCTCATGATCGCCACCGTCCGCGGCGGTTCCGCCGAAGCCGGTGACTTCTCCGAGCGTTACAAGATCCACCTCGTGGATGACACGGACTTCGCCGCGATGCGCATCCAGAAGGACTCGCCGATCACCGGTCCGTTTTACGCTGTCGCCCAGGTGCCCCTCGTCTATTTCGCCGAGCGCGCCCCGATCGCGATTCAGGAAGCGATCAGCGACCCTGACCATCCGGTCAACCCGATCATCGCCGCCGCTCTGCGCGGCCTGAAGCCCAAGTCGCTCCATGATGTCGCCGCTGCTTACCAGAAGGCCTACAACGAGAACAAGGCCGCGATCCTCGCGCACCTCGCCCTTCTCGCCAAACCCGGCGAAGACTGGAAGAAAACCTCTCCGGCGATCGCCGAGATGACCGGCTATCCTTGGGCCATCCCGAGTTACGACGAGGTCTTCGACAACGAAGACATGATCTCGCTCTTCAGCACGCGTAAGTTCTGTGCCGACTGGCAGAACCGTCCCATCTACGGCGGCAATGGCAACCGCGAGCCCGTCGCCTACTTCCGCCACACGCGCATCAACGAGCTCCGCCTTTCCCACCCCGGTGCTCCCGGCGAGGCGATGGTCGTGCAGGATTCCGAGGCCCCGAAGGACAGCTACGTGTTCAAGCGTGGCGACAAGAACAATAAAGGTGAAATCGTCCCCCGCCAGTTCCTCGACATCCTCTCCAAGGGAGAGCGTCGTCCTTACGTCGATGGCAGCGGTCGCTACGAGTTCGCCCAGTCCATCGCCACCAAGGAAAACCCGATGACCGCCCGTGTGGCCGTCAACCGTACCTGGATGAAGCACTTCATCGAAGGCTTCGTCTCCTCGGTGGACGATCTCGGCAACATGTCCGAGAAGCCCTCGCATCCGGAACTCCTCGATTATCTCGCCTCCGAGTTCATGGAGAACGGTTGGACGATGAAGCGACTCCATCGCATGATTGTGATGAGTAACGTCTATCGCCTGGATTCCGATCCGACCGCCAATCCGCTCGTCCAAAAGAAGGGCCTCGTCGATCCGCTCAAGGTCGACGCTGGTAATCGCCTGCTCTGGCGCGGCAATCTCCGCCGCCTCGACTTCGAGTCCATCCGCGACTCGATGATCCTCCTCACCGGCAAACTCAACCCGGCGGTGGGCGGTCAGCCCGCCAACATCACGGACGAGCCCTTCAGCTATCGTCGCAGTCTTTACGGTTACGTCGACCGCAGCCGCCTCAGCGACACGCTCTCGCAGTTCGACTACGGTGACCCTGATCAGCCGAACTCGAAGCGCAATTCGACTATCGTGCCCCAGCAGGCCCTGTACTTCATGAACAATGCGCTCTCCGTCGAGGTCGCCCGTGCCGTCTCCTCTCGCAAGGATGTCGTCAATGCGATGTCCGATGACCAGCGCATCGTCGCGATGTTCCGCTGCATGTTCCAACGACGCCCGACTTCGGGTGAGATCCTGGCCTCCCAGCAATTCCTGACCAAGGCCAAGATGACCTTGGCGACCGCCAACCTGCGTCCGGCGACCAAGGCCACCGTCGCTGGCACCAAGGCCGGCACCAAGGCCGTGGCTCCGGTGGCTCGTACTATGGCTCCTGCCTCCAAGGGTGTGGCCATCAAGGCTCCCGATGGCGAAGAGAGCATGATGACTGCCGTGACGGGCGGCGGTGCCGAAAGCGTGATGCAGAACGTCGGCGAGTCTATCGCCCGCACGCCGATGACGCCGACCGAGCTGCTCATTCAGGCCCTGCTGCTTTCGAACGAGTTCGTCTACGTGAACTGAGGGTCGACGCTCTGCTTCCTTCGAAAGCCGGCCATGTGGCCGGCTTTCTTGTTTTTACGGCTAAAGGGGAGGGCAGCACCCGGGGGCCGGCCAAAGGGATTTTTTGACAAATTATTAACAAAAAACGCCAAAGTGCTTTGGCCGGGGTTGTATGAGGTAACAACGGCAAACCAGTGGTTGATATCCTTCATCCTGACCCGAGAATTCTTCCCTAGAAGGAAGCCCCAGTCGTACCCCGACTTTCCTGACCCTTTTCCAATCGCCACCCTCCCATGAATCGCCCCCTGAACATGCTCCGTTTCCTTCCCCTGCTCACTGCCCTGGGGTCGACCGCCATGCTTTCCGCCGCCGACGCTCCCGCCGAACCGAAGATGGACCCGGCCGGTCTGGAATTCTTCGAGAAGAACATCCGCCCAATCTTCACCGAACGTTGTTACGAATGTCACTCGAAGGAGAAGGGCGTCTCCAAGGGCGGCCTAATCATGGACTCGCGCGCGGGCATGCTTGCGGGTGGCGATTTAGGTCCGGCAGTCGTGCCGGGCGATATCAAGAAATCCATGCTGATCGTCGCCGTCCATCAGACGGATCCCGATCTTTCGATGCCGCCGCGCAAGAAGGGCGCCAAGCTTTCCGACGCGCAGATCGCGTCCCTTGAGCAGTGGATCAAGATGGGTGCGCCGGCTCCCGTCGGTGCCGGCGGCGCCAAACTCACCGGTCTTTCCGACAAGGCGCGCAGCCACTGGGCCTTCCAGCCCGTCCGCGAATTCGCCGTGCCGACCAAGCTCAGCAACGCCGCCTGGTGCCAGAACGAAGTCGACGCCTTCTT
>CAMDQP010000099.1 GCA_945906115.1 Opitutus sp. GAS368 | reverse complement strand
CAGGCCGACGCCCCCGCCCGCTTCATCCGCTTCGACCAGGACAAGGACGGACGCCTCTCCAAGGATGAGTTCGTCCGCGCCGGCAACTGAGACCTTAACCATGCGATACCTCACCCTCCTCACCCTCCTCGTCGGCGCCGTACTCGGCGCCCAGGACGCCCCCAAGACCAAAGCCCCGGCCAAGAAGGCCAAGGCCGCCGCCCCCAAGGGCGACGCCTATTCGGCTTCTCTGCCCAAGCCCACGCACGCGGGCGTGCGCTATGGCGACCACGAGCGCCACGTGCTCGACTTCTGGAAGGCCGAGTCCGCCTCGCCGACGCCCCTCGTCTTCATCATCCACGGCGGCGGCTGGGTCGGCGGCAGCAAGGAGCGCGCGGAGAAGTTCGCCGATGTCGACGCCCTGCTCAAGGCCGGCGTCTCGGTCGTCTCCATCAACTACCGCCTCATCAAGCGCGACCCCGCGGTCGACACCTCGCCCGCCGTGAAGGCGCCCCTGCACGACGCCGCCCGCGCCCTGCAGTTCGTGCGCAGCAAGGCCGCCGAGTGGAACCTCGACAAGCGCCGCGTCGGCGCCGCCGGCGGTTCGGCCGGAGCCTGCTCGAGCCTCTGGCTGGCCTTCCATGACGACCTCGCCGACCCGAAGTCGGCCGACCCGGTCGCCCGCGAATCCACCCGCCTCACTTGCGCGGCCGTGACCGGCCCACAGACGACGCTCGATCCGGCACAGATGAAGGAGTGGACGCCCAACAGCAACTACGGTGGTCACGCTTTCGGTTTCAAGACGTTCGCCGAATTCCTCGCCGGCCGGGAGACTATCCTGCCGCTTATTGCTGAATATTCGCCCTATGCGCTAGTGTCGTCCGACGACCCCGCGGTGTACATGACCTTCGGCGGCCCGCCGGCCATTGGCCAGAACGAGAAAGATCCGACGCACACCGCGAACTTCGGCGCCAAGCTCACCGAACACTGCGCGACCAAGGGTGTCTCCGCCGAATTGCATTATCGGGGGCTCGCCAACCCGAAGCACGCCACGCCGACGGACTTCCTGCTCGCGAAGCTGAAAGCCGCGAAATGATCCGGTTGCTCGCCATCGCGGCCCTGCTGTGGACGAGTGCGCCTGGCGCGCTCGCGGCCGAGTCTCCGGCGCCCAATATCGTCTGGATCATCGCGGACGACATGTCTCCGGACATCGCGGCTTACGGGTACGCTGGCGTGAAAACGCCGAACCTCGACCGGCTAGCCACCGAAGGAAGACGCTACGCTCGAGCCTACGCCACCGCTCCGGTCTGCAGCTCTTCGCGTTCGGCGTTCATCCTCGGATGCTACCAGACGACGACCGGGTTGCACCCGCACGACACGGAGAACCCCCAGCCGCTCCCGGCTCCCTACAAGCCGCTGCCGACCCTCCTCCGTGAAGCGGGCTGGTTTGTCACTAACTGCGCCGCGCCCGGCAGCCAGCGCAACGGCCGCGCCATCACCAAGGGCAAGACCCACTACAACTTCGCCCACGACCCCAAGGTGCTGTTCAACGGCGAGGACTGGCGGAAGCGTCGTCCCGGCCAGCCTTTCTTCGCCCAGTTCCAAATCACGGAGCCGCATCGGCCCTTCCCCATTCCCACCCATTACGATGAGGCCGCCCTGGCCGCCATCAAGCTCCCGTCGAATTACCCTGAGCACCCGCTGAGCCGTCGCGACTGGTATGCGTATGAGCGCAGCGTCGAAGTCGTCGACCAACGCGTCGGCGCCATCCTCGCGCAACTGGAAGCCGAAGGCGTCCTGCAAAATACCTTGGTGATGTTCTTCGCCGACCACGGACGTCCGATGCCTTGGGGCAAACAATGGCTGAGCGTGGAAGGCCTGCAGGTTCCTCTGCTGATCCGCGGACCCGGCGTGACGCCTCGCAGCGTGGAGACGGGTTTGGTCAGCCTCATCGACCTGGCCCCCTCCGTGCTCAAGGCGGCCGGTCAGCCGTTGCCGGCCTGGATGGAAGGTCGCCCGGTACTGCAAGGCGTGCCCGCCGATCGACCGCACCTCTTCGCCGCCCGCGACCGATGCGGCGACGCCATGGACCGCATCCGGGCCCTCATCAGCCCGGACACCCTGCTCGTCCGCAATCACCTGACCTCGGTCTCGCGTCTGAACTGGTCCAGCTACAAAGAAAACAGTTATCCGGGGATGCCTCTGCTGCGCGTCCTGCAAGCGACCGGCAAACTCGAAGCCTTCCCCGCCCGCTGGCTCGCGCCGCAACGTCCGGAGTTCGAGTTCTATGACCTCAAGGCCGACGCGTTGGGTGTCCGCGATGTCTCCGCCGATCCTGCGAACGCCGAAACTATCCGCAAGCAAAGCACCGCTTTGACGGCTTGGAGCGAGACATCCCAAGACCAAGGCCTACGCGGCGACCCCGCGACCGAACCCAGTCTCGCCGAGATCCAGCAAGCCAAACGCCAGGACTACCGCCGCACTTGGACACGGCGACTGGGCAAACCTGAGCCCACCGACGCGGAACGCCTGGCTTGGTGGGAGCAAAGCTACGGCCTCGCGCAAGGCAGCCTCGCCAAATGACCCACCGCTTCTATCCCGCCCTCCTCGCCGCCCTTTTGCTCGTCGGCTGCGCCACGGCGGAGACCTTCTCAGTCCGCGAGGACTTCGGACCAGGCTTCGACGCGAAGAAGTTCCTGACGCCGCTCCCGAACAAGAACACGTCCGTCCGCGACGGGGTGATGTGGACGCGCGGCTCCAGCGGCGGCAAGTATCCGCCGATGGTCTACCTGGCGTTGGACGGCAAGGATCTGACGATGTCCTTCCGGTACCGTCACCTCGAGAAAGGCGGCATGCTCTGGCTCTTCGTCGACGGCGACGATGGCTACGGCTCGGTCGACCACATGCTCCGCGTCCGCCTCAATCGCGACAGCGTCGTACTCGAAGTCGACGCCCACACCCTCGACCCCAAACACCCGCTCCGCCAGAACACCCGCGAAGCCGATCCGGTCAGCAAGGCCTACCGGACCAATGTGCACTTCCCCGCCGAGAAGGTCGACCTGTCTGCCAACGAATGGCGCACGGTGAAGCTCATGTTCAAAGGCGACACCGTGGACATATCGGTCGACGGCAAGTGGCAGCATACGCTGAAGCGTCCAAACTTCAACGCCACCAAGCGCAAGCTCCTCTGGATGCAGAACGGCGGCGCGGGCGGCATCGAGATCGACGACGTCATTGTCACCCAGACCCCCTAAAAATGCGGACAATAATCATCAGGTCCTTCTTCCTCCTAGCAGTCTGCCTGGCGCAGGCGCAGTCCGCCGACCCGAAGCCTCTCGTTGAAAAAGCCGTCCAGGCGGTCGGCGGGAAAGATAAGCTGCTGAAAATCTATCGCCTCAAGGAAGTCTTTCATTTCGGAGAGACCCCTGAACCTGCGGCCGGCAAGAAGCGTAGTCTCCGCGATTCGATTCTCTCCCAGCCCGACATGTGGTGGATCAACAAGAAGGAGCGAGGCCCCGACCCCGCGAAGGATGATGCGCGCGCCTGGTCGCTCGACCTACTCGTCGACGAGAAGTCACGCTTCGAGGTCATCCCAGACATCGTCGACGAAGGCCGCAAATGCCTCGGACTGCGGATCACAGGCTCCGTTACGCCAGCAATGAGCCTATACCTTGACCAAGAGACCCTGCTGCTCCGGCGACTGGACTGGCGCAACGACTTCTACCGCTTCAGCGAATGGAAAGACTACGACGGCCTGCGTTACGCCAGCCGAACGGTCATCTTCAAGACCAAGTCGGGGAAAGCCTGGTTCTTCCATGACATCACCGAACTCGAAAGACTCGCCCAACTACCAGCAGGACTGGACCATCCGAACGCGGCTAAATAAACCCTGCCCTTACCTCTTCCTACCCCCGACACTCTTGATTCCCATGCGCCTCCTCCTGTCCAGCTTCTGCCTCCTCTGCGCTTCCCTCCAAGCCGCCGAGCAGCCCAATATCATCTTCGTCATGGCTGACGACATGGGCTGGGGTCAGACCGGCTACCGGAACCACCCCGTACTCAAGACGCCGAACCTCGACGCGATGGCGGCGAACGGGCTGCGCTTCGAGCGCTTCTACGCCGGCGGTCCGGTCTGTTCGCCGACCCGCGCCTCGGTCCTGACCGGTCGTTCGCATGAACGCGCCGGAGTGCTTACGCACGGGTATGCGCTGCGCACCCAAGAAAAGACCATCGCGCAGGCTCTCCGGGGCGCGGGTTATGTCACCGGGCATTTCGGCAAGTGGCATCTCAACGGCCACAAGGGTCCAGGCGTCCCCATCTTTGCGGACGATCCCTACGCGCCGAGTCGTTT
>CAMDQP010000098.1 GCA_945906115.1 Opitutus sp. GAS368 | reverse complement strand
GGCACGCCCGACGAGATCCACGCGTGGTTCGGTCCGGACCGCGAAGTGAAGATCCCGCACTTCAATGACAAGACCCGTTCGCTGAACCTCTCGACCGCCTGCGGGATCGCGACCTACGAGGCTCTCCGCCAGATTAAGCGGGCTTGATGTCCTAATCATTAAGTCGCCTGCTTGCTTTTCGCCCGACCTTAATAACTTTGTCCAAATGACTAGGCTTGAAGCCGTCCGCTCCCGCATCGCACCCGCCCGTGCCCGCCTCCTCGCGCACCCCCTCTATGCGCGCATGGCTTCGCTTGACGATGTGCGCGTGTTTATGGGTTCGCACGTCTTCGCGGTCTGGGATTTCATGTCGCTCCTGAAGCGCCTGCAGCGTGACCTGACGTGCGTGACTGTCCCTTGGGTGCCTGTCGGCGACGCCGAAGTCCGCTTCCTGATCAACGAGATTGTCTGCGGAGAAGAATCCGACGTCGATCCGCGTGGCGGTCGGATAGCGCACTTCGATCTCTATCTGCGCGCGATGCATGAGGCAGGTACCGACACCTCGGCGGTGGATAAGGCACTCGCCTCCGTTCGGGCAGGAGGCTCCACTGCCGCCGCTCTTGTTTCCGCTGGTGTCTCGTCCGGTGCCGCCGCGTTCTCGGGCGCGACCTTCGCCCTGGCCACGAACGGTAAGTCGCACGAGGTCGCCGCGGCCTTCACCTTTGGGCGCGAGGACCTGATCCCGGATATGTTCACCGAACTGGTCACGCGACTCAGCCGAGAGTACCCCGGCAAGCTCGACACCTTCCGCTATTACCTCGAGCGACACATCGAGGTCGATGGCGGCCACCATGGCGCCATCTCCCTCCGCATGGTCGAACTCCTCTGCGGTGACGATGACCGTAAATGGGCCGAAGCCGCCGAGGCTTCCGTCGCCGCCATCGAGTCGCGTATCGCCCTCTGGGATGCGATCCTAGGGGAGCTTAGGGCTGCCTGACGCGCAGGTTGCGGTATTCGACCTTCATCGGCGGGCCGACGTGCACCTGGAACTCCGAGGCTCAGGCAGGCGGGTAGCGGGAAGGGTAGCGCCCCTTCATGAGGGTATCTGGATTAAGATGGAAGCCTGACTCGGCCGCTCCTAAAAGTATGCCACCCCTCCCTATGGCCGAAACCAATCGTCCTCTCGCTAGCCGTATCCTCTACGGCCTACTCTTCGGTGTCGTCGCCGGCCTCATCACCCTCGGCGTCGGCCACTATTCGCCGCCGTCTCTCGTGTTCATGAAGAAGGTCGCAACGAGCGTCTTTGACCCGTTCGGGCAGATCTTTCTTCGTCTTCTCTTCTTCGTGGTGGTTCCACTGGTGTTCGCCTCGCTCGCTGCTGGCGTCGCGCAGTTGGGACGCTTGGATCGCCTCGGGCCGCTCGCCGGTAGAACCTTCACGCTTTTCTTCCTGAACATGGCCATCGCCGTCGGGCTCGGCCTGCTGATGATGAATATCCTCCGCCCTGGCGACCACCTGGATCCTGCGGCGAAGACGATGCTGATGCAGGAATTCGGGGGCGCCGCCCAGAAGCACGTCGCCACCTCCGCCGCCGCGCCCTCGCTCGATCTCGCCGGTCTGGTCGAGATGTTCATGCCCAAGAATCTCTTCGGCGCCGTCGTGGGCCACACTAACGGCATCATCGGCGATGTCCTCCCGCTCATCCTCTTCGCCTTGCTTGTTGGTATCGTCGGCACGCAGCTAACCGAGGCGAAACGCCAGCAACTGCTATCGGCGCTCGACCTAGTCTCCGAACTCATGACTGGCATCGTGCAGATCGCGCTGAAGCTCGCACCCTACGCGGTGCCGCTGATGATCTATAGTGTGATCGTCAAGGTCGGCCTGGATATCCTGGTCGCACTCGGCGTCTTTGCCCTCGGGTGCCTCGCGGTGATGCTCTTCCACCTTTTCGGCACGATGTCGCTCTGGTTGCGCCTCTGGACCGAGCGGAAACCGCTGGAGTTTTTCCGCGATATCCGCGGCGTGCTGATCACCGCGTTCTCGACGAGCTCGAGCAACGCAACCCTGCCGGCGGCGCTGGAGTGCTCCAAGAACACCCTCGGCCTCAAACCGAGCGTGGCCGGCTTCGTTCTGCCGCTCGGCACGACCATGAACATGAGCGGTACGGCCCTGTACGAAGGTTGCGTGGTGCTCTTCGTCGCCCAGGTCTTCGGGGTCGACCTCTCCGTCGGTCAGCAGCTGACGCTGCTATTCTTATCCGTGCTCAGCGCCGTTGCCGTCGCGGGTATCCCGGGTGGCTCTTTGCCGCTCATCGCAGGCCTGCTGGTTACCTTCGGCATCCCGCCCGAAGGCATCGGTATCGTCCTCGGTGTCGACCGGCTCCTCGACATGGCACGCACCATGACAAACGTCGGCTCCGACCTCGTCACGACGGTCGTGGTCGATGCGCAGGAGCGCAAGATAGACGCGACCTCGGCTTAGAGGCCCCTTAGCAGGATGACTCCGACAATGGCGATGGCGCCGCCGAGCCAGAGGCGCCACGAGGGGCGCTGGCCTTCGATGGCCCATTGCATCACGAGTCCGATGAGCGGCGTGAGAGCGACTACGCTCAGGACGAGCGCGGCGGGGTGTTGCGTGAGGGCCCACTGGTAGCAGGCCACGCCGAGCGCTGGCCCAGCGATGCCGTTCATGAGCATCCACCAAGGAGCGGAGGCGAAGGCGTAAGGACGGCGGATCTTCGCGAACAGGCCTTCCTTGCGCGAAGCCCAGAGTAGGAAGAGTAATACGATGGGAAGACCGCCGAGTAGGCGCACGAATGCCTGGGCGAAGCCATCCGGAATGGTCTCGCCGGCCCGTTGGCAGGCGTCGACCGTCATGGGCGTGCTGACGGCTCCGCAGGCCTGGCCGAGCGCGGAGAGCACGCCGAGCGCGACGCCGGTGCGTCGGTCGGCGGGGTCGCCTTCGGCGGGAGCGCCGAGCGCGACGCCGACGCCGATCAGAATGACGAGCGCGGCCAGCATCTCCGCGCCGTTGGGTGAATGTCCGAGCGCCTGATATTCCAGGATGAGCGCGAACGGCGCCGCGAGGCACTGGGTGAGCAGCATCGTGAGGCCGATGCCGATGCGGGGCAGGGCGTGGAAGAGGGCGATGTCGCCGATGCCGAGCCCGAGGACTCCGCCGAGGATCAGCCAGCCCCAGCCGGCGCAAAATGGATGTCGGTCGCTGAAAGCGACGAATAGTCCGACGACGACGATCGCGATGAGGAGGCGGCCGAGGTTCGCGAGGTCGGGCCCGTGGTGCGCGGAACTACGACGGGCGCAGGTCACGGACCAGGCATAAAAGAAGGCGGCTCCGAGGGCGTATTCCATCAGTCGAATTTCTCCAACACGGCGACGCCGACGGCGTCGGCGCGCATGCGCCCTTCACCGGTCAGGCGGAAGTTCGGGCCGGCGAGTTCCATGAGGCCTTCCTCAACGAGGTCGGCGAATAACTTGCGTACGCCCTGCGGCAGGGGCGCGTCGAAGCGCGCGGCGAGCGCGTACGGATCGACGCCGGCGTTGAGGCGGAGGCCGAAGACGAGCGCGTCGCAGAGCAAGTCCGCCGGGCTGAGGTCCTTGACCTGCTCGAGCACGGGTTGGCTGGCTTCGATGCCTTTAATCCATTGATCGAGATTCGAGGGGTTCGTCCAGCGGCGGGCGCCCCATTGCGACGAGGCGGACGGACCGTAGCCAATCCACGCACCCATCTCCCACGTGATGAGGTTATGCCGGCAGGCATGGCCAGCGCGGGCGAAGTTCGAGGTCTCGTATTGGACGTAGCCGTTTTCCTCGAGTGTCTCCCAGGTCCGGCGATAGAGGCGCGCTTCCAGTTCGCGGTCGATCTTCACCTTGCCCTGCGAGAGCTTCACGAACATCGCGGTGTCCTCCTCGAAGGTCAGGCAATAGGTCGAGAGGTGATCCGGCTTGAGCGAAATCGCCCGATGCAGGTCGTCGGTCCAGCGCTTCTCGTCTTGCCCGGGGATGGCGAAGATCAGGTCCAGGTTGCGCGATGCGAAGCCGGCGGCCTCGATGAGCTCCCATGCCTCCATGATCTGCTTCGGCGAGTGACGACGGCCGAGCGCGTCGAGCGTGGCGTCGTCGAAGCTTTGGACGCCCATTGAGACGCGCGTGACGCCGATCTCCTTCAGTGCGGCGAGCTTATCGGCCCGCACCGAGGAAGGCGCGAGCTCGACCGACCATTCGCCGGGCTGACCGGCGGCTTTGGTCATGGCCTTGCCGAGGCGCAGTAGGTCTTCCGCCGGCAGCAGGCCGGGTGTACCGCCGCCCCAGAAGACGGTCTCGACGCGACCAGGCGGGTGGAGCTCCATCTCGCGCTCGATGGCGGCGAGGTAGCGGTCGATTTCGCTGCGCTTAGGCTGTTCTTGGTAGAACGAACAGAAGTCGCACGACGACGCGCAGAACGGGACGTGCAGGTAGAGGGCCGTCGCGGACTG
>CAMDQP010000097.1 GCA_945906115.1 Opitutus sp. GAS368 | reverse complement strand
CCCATCGCGCGGCGGAGCATGTCGGCGCCGCCGAGGGTGTAGCCGGCGATGACGCGGGCGGCTTCCATGACCTGTTCCTGATAGACCAAGATGCCGTAGGTCTCCTTGGCGACCTTCTCGAGGAGGGGGTGGGCGTATTTGACTAAGCTGGGGTCGTCCTTGCCCTTGATGTACTCGCCGATGAACTGCATCGGGCCCGGACGGTAGAGCGCGATGAGCGCCACAATCTCATCGATGGCCGAGATGTGGAACTTGCGACAGAGCGACTGCATGCCGCCGGATTCGAGCTGGAACACGCCGATGGTCTTTGCCTCATTGAGGAGTGCAAAGGTGGCCTGGTCGTCGAAGCCGAGCTTCTCGATGTCGAAATCCGGCTGGCCGCGATGCTTACGCACGAGCTTCTGGGCGTCGTCGATGATGGTGAGCGTCTTGAGGCCCAGGAAGTCCATCTTCAGCAGGCCGAGCTTCTCGACGGGATCCTTGGCGTACTGGGTCGTCAGGTCGCCTTCCTGCATCGTCACGGGGATGATGTCGGTGAGCGGGCGGTCAGCGATGATCATACCGCACGCGTGCTTACCGGAATTACGCACCATGCCCTCGATGACACGGCCAGTCTCGATAATGCTCGCGGCTTGCGGGTTGATACTGACCTCCTCGCGGAGCTCGGCGGACTTCTTAAGGGCGTCCTCGAGCGAGATGTTGATGTCGTCCGGGACGAGCTTGGCGAGGCGGTTGGTCTCGATGAAGGGTAGGTCGCGGATACGGGCGAGGTCGCGGACGACCATCTTGGCGCCGAACGTGCCGAAGGTGATGATGTTGGCGACGCGGTCTTCGCCGTACTTCTTGCGCACGTAGCCAACGACCTCGTCGCGGCGACGCATACAGAAGTCGATGTCGAAGTCGGGCGCGGAGACGCGCTCAGGGTTCAGGAAGCGTTCGAAGAGCAGGCCGAAGCGGATCGGATCGATGTCGGTGATCTTAAGGCAATACGCCACGATCGAGCCGGCGCCCGAGCCTCGGCCCGGGCCGACGGGGATGTCATGGCGACGCGACCAGTCGATGAAGTCCCAGACGATGAGGAAGTAGTCGACGAAGCCCGTGCCCGCGATGACGCCCATCTCATAGTCGACGCGGCGGCAGAGTTCGGCGGGACTGGTCTGCCCCGGGCCCGGAATCTTCTCGTCCTTCCACGCCTTGAGGTCGTCGTAATCCACGGCGTAGCGTTGCTTGAGGCCGGCCTTCACCTGTTCGAGTAGGTAGGAGCCGTTGGCCCGCATGGCCTTGCGCTTCTCGGCTTCGATGACGAAGTCGCCCGGCTTACCAGCCGAAACGAGCAGGCCGTTCTTGAGCTGCTCGTAGCCATCGAGGATGACGTCGATCTTATCGGAGGCCTTGGGCTTCACGCCTTCACTGAAGATGTAGACCGGGTAATTGTTCTGGCCGACGGGCAGCTTGACGTCGCACATCTCGGCGATGGCGACGGTGTTCTTGATGGACTCGGGGACCTCGCCGAAGACGCGGAGCATCTCGGCTTCGCTCTTGAGGTAGAACTCCGTGGCGGAGTAGCGCATGCGGCGCTCGTCGGCGAGGCGGGCGCCGGTCTGGATACAGAGCATGGCATCGTGGGCGACGGAATCGCTGGCGTCGACGTAGTGCACGTCATTGGTGGCGACCACGCGGAGCTGGAACTCGCCAGCGAGCTTGAGGAGGTCGGCGATGATACGCTTCTGCTCCTCGAGGCCGTGGTCCATAAGCTCGATGACGAAGTTCTCGCGGCCGAAGATTTCGACGAACTTACCGCAGGCCTTGCGGGCGGCCTCGTAGTCGCCGCGGAGGAGCGCCTGGGGGATGACGCCCTGGAGGCAGCCGGAGAAACCAATCAGGCCATCGGCGTGCTTGGCGAGCTGCTCGAGGTCGGTGCGCGGCTTGTAGTGCAGGCCGCGGACGTGCGCGTCGGAGACGAGCTTGGTGAGGTTCTGGTAGCCTTTGAAATTCCGGGCGAGCACGCCCATGTGGAAGTACTTGTGCTCGCGGCGATCCGGCTTGTCGGTGAGCGCGTGGTCCCAGACGAGGTAGAGCTCGCAGCCGAGGAGGGGCTTGAGCTTCACGTCGCCCTTGGAGCGCTGCTTGGCTTCGTTCCAGAAGTCAAAGAGGCCGAAGAGGTTGCCGTGGTCGGTGATCGCCACCGCGCGCATGTTCATATCGCACGCACGGTCCATCAAGCGGTCGATGCGGCTGCAGCCGTCGAGCATGCTGTAGTCCGTATGCACGTGGAGGTGCACGAAGTCTCGGCTAATGGTTTCCGGGTCGGCCATGCGGGACGGTGATAATAGGGAGCCGTCGGAGGGCAGGGGAAGGCATTAATCGGCGGGGTTATTCGCCGACTTGTCCACAGTGGCCCCGTGGGCCGATTCCAGGGCCTTACTTGACCTTCACGAAGGTACGCTTGCCGGCCTGGATGACCAGCTCGCCCGCGGGCTGCGCGACCTTCAGGGCCGGGTCGGAGACCTTGTCGTCGCCGATCTTGACCGCGCCGCCCTCGATGAGGCGACGAATCTCCTTCTTGGAGGGGAAGAGGTTCGTCGCGGCGAGCAGGTCGACGATGCCGATCTCGGCCGCACCACCAGAGACGGCGGCCCAGGTGAACTCAGGCATGTCCGTGCGGACGCCGCCTTTGGAGAAGACGTTTTCGAATTCGGCGCGTTCCTTAGCACCGGCGCCCGCGCCGTGGAACTTGTCCGTCAGGCGCGTGGCGAGCTGCTTCTTGGCTTCCATCGGGTGGCCGGCCTTGAGCGCAGCAATTTCTTCCGGCGTCGAGAGCAGCAGGAGGTCGTAGTAGACCCACATGGTGGCGTCCGGCACCGACATGATGCGACCGAACATATCTTTCGCGTCGTGGTTGAAGGCGATGTAGTTGCCGAGCGACTTCGACATCTTCTTCTCGCCGTCGAGGCCGACGAGCAGGGGCATGCCGAGCACGGCCTGCGGGGCCATCTTGTCCTGTTCCTGCAGGTCGCGGCCGACGAGCATGTTGAAGAGCTGGTCGCTGCCGCCGATCTCGATGTCGGCCTTGAGCATGACGGAGTCGTAGCCCTGGAGGAGCGGGTAGAGGAACTCGACGATCGAGATGGGGGTATTGGATTCGTGGCGCTTGGCGAAATCGTCGCGCGCGAGCATCTGCGCTACGGTCATACGGCGGCTGAGCTGGAGGGCGTCGAGGAACGACATCTTGCCGAACCACTCGCTGTTGCGGCGGACCTCGGTCTTCTTGGGGTCGAGGATCTGGTAAGCCTGCTCGAGGTAGGTCTTAGCGTTCTCTTCGATCTCCTGCTCGGAGAGGACCGGTCGGGTCTCGGACTTGCCGGTGGGGTCGCCGATACGGGTGGTGTAGTCGCCGATGATGAGGACGGCCTGGTGGCCGAGCTCCTGGAACTGGCGGAGTTTCTGGAAAACGACCATGTGGCCGAAGGTCAGGTCCGGGCGGGTGGGGTCGACGCCGAGCTTCACGCGCAGGGTCTTACCGGCCTCGAGGCGCTTGAGGATCTCCGCCTCACCGATGAATTTCTCGGTGCGGGATTTCATCACCTTCAACTGTTCCGCGGGGGACATCCCTTTACTGTTCCCAGAGAGAGGGAAGGGGGAAGACAAAATGATAGGGGTAGGGGCAGGGGTAGGGGTGGGGGTAGGATCTCACTCATTGATCCGTTGACCAGTGGGCCTGTTGACAAGGGAGGTAGCGGGTTGGGTCGGCACTGCGTCACGACATAGTCGCACCGAGGGGCAGGGAGGCTCACACGTGGGAGCAGAACTAGGGCCAAGGCTTGGGCAGGTTCGGAATGTTTTCCTACCCCTGCCCCTACCCCTGCCCCTGTCATGCCTCCCACCTTTGCACGGCCTCTTCTGCCTCTCTCTTGCCCTCCGCTCTCTTCCTTGCCTAATGGACACATGGATCTCGTCCGCGAACTCATCGATTACGTGAAGCACCCGAGCGTGTCCACCGACCCGGCCTTTAAGGCAGGCATGGACGGTGCGCGCGAACATATCTGCGGGCTGCTCAAGCAGGCGGGCCTCGAGGTCGAAGTCATCCCGACGCCTCTCCACCCAATCGTGCTCGGCCGTCGCCGCGGCCCGAAGGAATGGCCGCACATCGTCCTCTACGGCCACTATGACGTGCAGCCAGCCGATCCGCTGAATCTCTGGACCTCCCCGGCCTTCGAGCCCGTCGTGCGCGACGGCAAGATCTGGGGCCGTGGTACGGCGGACAACAAGGGCCCGCACCTGGTCGCCGTCGCCGCGCTCACCCGCCTGCTCAAGCGCTGCCCGAACCTGCCGCTACGCATTACATTCCTCATCGAAGGCGAAGAAGAGATCGGCTCCCCGAGCTTCCCGGAATTCCTGCATAACCATAAGGCCGAGCTCGCTGAAGCCGATTGCGTCATCCTTTCCGATACCGCCTCGCCGTCGTCCGACCAGATCGTCATCACGACGGCATTGCGCGGGATCGTCGG
>CAMDQP010000096.1 GCA_945906115.1 Opitutus sp. GAS368 | reverse complement strand
AGCCGATCGCGCCACACCCTACCCTTTAGGCCCTTGGCCTTGAGGCGGTTCTTGGCGAAGGCGACCTGGTGCTTGTTTAGGTCGAAGCCCTGCACAACGTGCCCGCGGGCGGCCAGCGACTCGAGCAGGCGACCGGAACCGCAGGCCGGCTCGAAGACGCGCATGGGGCCATCCAGCACCGGTCCGTGCTTCTTCATGATACCTTCGATGAAACGCGTCTCCTTCGGCGTGTAATCCGCGTAAACCATGTCGTAATACAACGGGGAGTCGTACCACGCCGTTGCGGATTTCTCAGAAGACTTATTCATCTTTGGCGTCGAAATGGCATTCACTGGCATAGCGACCTGCTTAGCAGCAGTTCACCATGCCCGCAGAACCCCTTGCTGCTTACTGGTAAATCTCCCCGCCCTTTTCTCGGAATTCCTTGGACTTCTCTTCCATGCTCTTGGCGAGCGCCTCGGCTTCGGAGACGCCTTGGGCGTCGGCAAACTTACGAATGTCGTCCGAGATACGCATCGAGCAGAAGTTCGGGCCGCACATGGAGCAGAAGTGCGCGGTCTTGGCGGATTCCTGCGGCAGGGTCTCGTCATGGTATTCCTGGGCGCGCTCGGGATCGAGGGCCAAGGCGAACTGGTCGGGCCAGCGGAACTCGAAACGGGCCTTGGAGAGCGCGTTGTCGCGAATCTGCGCGGCGGGGTGGCCCTTGGCGAGGTCAGCGACGTGGGCGGCGATCTTGTAGGCGATGACGCCCTCGCGGACGTCGTTCTTGTTCGGCAGGCCGAGGTGTTCCTTCGGCGTGACGTAGCAGAGCATCGCGGTGCCGTACCAGCCGATCATCGCGGCGCCGATGGCGGACGTGATGTGGTCATAGCCCGGGGCGATGTCGGTCGTGAGGGGCCCCAGCGTGTAGAACGGCGCCTCATGGCACCACTCGAGCTGCTTGTCCATGTTCTCCTTGATCATGTGCATCGGCACGTGGCCAGGGCCTTCGTTCATGACCTGCACGCCACGATCCCAAGCGCGGGTGGTGAGTTCGCCCTGCGTCTTCAGTTCGGCGAACTGGGCGTCGTCGTTGGCGTCGGCAATCGAGCCGGGACGGAGGCCGTCGCCGATCGAGAAGCTGACGTCGTAGGCGGCCATGATGTCGCAGATGTCGTCCCAATGGGTGTAGAGGAAGTTCTCCTTATGGTGCGAGAGGCACCACTTGGCCATGATCGAGCCACCGCGGGAGACGATGCCGGTGACACGACGGGCGGTCATCGGGATATAGGCTAGGCGGACGCCGGCGTGGATGGTGAAGTAGTCGACACCCTGCTCGGCCTGTTCGATGAGCGTGTCGCGGAAAATCTCCCAGGTCAGGTCTTCGGCGCGGCCGTTGACCTTCTCGAGGGCCTGGTAGATCGGCACGGTACCAACGGGGACCGGGCAGTTGCGCAGGATCCACTCGCGGGTCTGGTGGATGTTCTTGCCCGTGGAAAGGTCCATAAGCGTGTCGCCTCCCCACTTGATGGACCAGCGCATCTTCTCGACCTCTTCCTCGATGGACGAGGCCACAGCGGAGTTGCCGATATTGGTATTAATCTTCACCAGGAAGTTACGGCCGATGATCATCGGCTCGAGCTCGGGGTGATTGATATTGGCCGGGATGATGGCGCGGCCGCGGGCGACCTCGGAACGGACGAACTCCGGGGTGATGACTTTAGGGATGGCAGCGCCAAAGGACTCGCCTTTGTGCTGGAAGGTCAGGTCATGGCGGCGGGTCGATTCCGGCTGGTCGGTCGCGAGGCGCATGTTCTCACGAATCGCGATGTACTCCATCTCGGGAGTGATGATGCCCTGTTTGGCGTAGGCGAGCTGGGTCGGACGCTGGCCAGGCTTGCCCTTATAGACCTTGCGATCAGCGCGGTCAAACTGGACGAGGCGGTTGCGGGAGGTCGCGCGCTGGGCGGTCTCGGCGTGCTTCCAGGAAAGGTAACCGTCGTCTTCTGGCTTCAGTTCGCGGCCCGCGACGGCTTCAACGTCGCTGCGATCGAGGATCCAGGCGGAGCGGATGGCCGGGAGGCCCTGCTCGACGTCGCCATGGAAGGCCGGATCGCCCCAAGGACCGGACGTGTCGTAAATGCGGACTGGCTCATTCGTCGACTTCGCACCGTCGGAGCGGGAAGTGTCGGCCAGCTTCACCTCGCGCATTGGCACGAGGATATCTGGGCGCGAGCCCGGCACGTAAACACGCGTCGAGTTCGGGAAAGTGGTAGGCTTGTTGTCGGAGACCATGGGAAAGAGAGGGTTGGAGGAAGGGTTGGCCGGAGGAAAGACTATCCGCGCGGACCTGAAAGGTTCGCGGAAACGGGGATATTATGGGCTGCACAATCCGCTTCCTACGGCGCCGAAGCGCATCAGGTACGAGGGTTCGAGGCCAAGCCTCATCTCAGTCCGGTCGCGGACTCCCCTGGGAAAGACTAGGAAGGAACATCTTTATGAAGGTGGAAAGTCCCCAAGTAGCAAGTGGCAACCCCCACCCCCAGCGGGATCCCCCAAAAGGAAGGGCCCGACACACGTCGGGCCCTGGTTGGCATCACTGACAACCAGAAATTAGCGATTCATCGACAGCTGGGCGCGGAGATACTCGACCGTGCGGCGCACGTTGGCATCCACTTCCATCTGATTCACGACCGTCTTACGGGCGTGAATGACCGTACCGTGGTCGCGACCGCCGAAAGCCTGGCCAATCGACACGAGAGACATGCCGGTGAGCTGGGTGGCGAGGTACATGGCGACCTGACGGGGGAAAGCGATATTCTGCATGCGACGCTTGGACGTCATATCCGACATCTGGATGCGGTAGTGCTCGGCGACCTTGCGCTGGATGACTTCGGCCGTGAGGGTGTGGCTGGCTTCCTCGACGAGGATGTCATGGAGCAGCTTCTCGACCTGGGCGAGCTCGAGGGGCTTACGGGTCATGCCGGTCAGGCCGACGATACGGGTGACGGCGCCTTCGAGGTTACGGACGTTGCGGGCAATGCGGGAGGCGATGAACTCGGCAATCTCGGGCTGGAGGTCGAGGCCACGGGCGGCGGCCTTCTTGCGGAGGATGGCGATGCGGGTCTCGAGGCCAGGGGCCTGGATAGAAGCAACCATGCCCCACTGGAAGCGGGAGACGAGGCGTTCCTGCAGCTTGGCAATCTCGGAAGCCGGGCGGTCGCTCGTGAGGACCACCTGCTTATGGTTGTTGTGCAGCTCGTTGAAGGTGTGGAAGA
Source organism: Opitutus sp. GAS368 (assembly GCA_945906115.1). Taxonomy (GTDB): domain Bacteria; phylum Verrucomicrobiota; class Verrucomicrobiia; order Opitutales; family UBA953; genus UBA953. The sequence goes on along the minus strand of CAMDQP010000096.1, from coordinate 1,289 downwards.
ACTCGTCCTGCGTGGATTCCTTGCCGGCGAGGAAATGAATGTCGTCGATCAGGAGCAGGTCGAGTTCGCGGTAACGGCGGCGGAACGCGGCGACGCTGCCGGTCTGGAGAGCCTGGATGAAATCGTTGGTGAAAGTCTCGGACGAGATGTAGGCGATGCGGGCCTGCGGGTTGCCGGCGTAGACCGAGTGAGCGATCGCGTGCATCAGGTGGGTCTTGCCGAGACCGGTCGGACCGTGGATGAAGAGCGGGTTGTAATAGTGGCCGGGTTCCTTGGCGACGGCGAGTGAAGCACCGTGAGCCATTTCGTTTTCTGGACCGACGATGAAGTTATCGAACGTGTTGTTCGCCTTGATGGCCGGAGCCGGCGAAGCGGTGGCGGCCTGGCGCGAAGAACGCGCGACCGGAGCGGGAGCCGGAACGGCTTCACGTGAAGCATCGACCGAGGCAGTCAGACGGTAATCCATATTACGTCCGGCGACGAGCGTGAGCTGACGACGAAGCAATTCGGCGTAGTTGCTATTCACCCAGGCTTCGGTGAGGACCGACGGAGCTTCCAGTACGAGGACTTTGCCTTCGATGATGCTCAGGGGCTGCAGAGAAGAGATCCAGGTCTCGAAGTCCGCGCGAGGAAGGTTGTTACGGAGTTCGCTTTTTGCGGTCTCCCAAAGGGATAGGTGGCTAACGGAAAGAGACATGAGAAAGGGGGAGGGTTGAGAAAGGTTGTTCACAGGCTCTTTGGAAGCCCGAAAGTGAGGTATTTTTGTAAAAGTGATGTTAAAGAAACGACCGTAAGGGTTTAACTGCTTTACTGCCAAATGAGTGATCGGCGGTAGGTGCAACGTAAGTCGTTGTTGGGTGGGTATTTGAGAGGTTAAAAATTGGATTCCACCGTATAACGTCCGGCGGAGGGGCCAGCGTCGATCCGTGGGGGGTGAATCGGATGACATTTGTGAACGCTCGGTGACGAGGGACAAGACCAAGCCCTGCACAGGTTATTAACAGTACCCCTGTAGATAAGAAAGTGAGGTTTCTGTTGCACGCCCGTAACATCATCACCGTCACCTTGCGAATAGGGGTTTTAATTCACTTCACCGATTCCGCGAGGTGCTCGTCGCGGAGCCGACGAAGGTCGTCCAAGGTCAGGCAGTGACGGAGCCGGTCGCGCAGTTTTCGAGATCCGGGGAGCCCATGGGTCAGCGGATGCATGCGATCGAGCATCCAACGCACGTCCCGCGTACCTAGGCGCGAGGCATGCACCTCAATCGTGAGCTCGGCCAAGCGAATCAT
>CAMDQP010000095.1 GCA_945906115.1 Opitutus sp. GAS368 | reverse complement strand
CTGGCCCTTTGGCAGCACCTCGCTTTCCGTAAGGCCGCCCAGCCGGCTGATTTCCTCCCGTTTCTGGGTCGGGCCGCCGTGCTGATGCTCCTGGCGACGATCCTGTGCGTAACTGCCACTTGCCTCGGGTGGGTGCCGACTGACAGCCTGTGGATGCGATGAGCCAACCCAAGTCCCTCGCCGAACAGCTCGAAGCCCTCGTCAATGGGGGTTCTCGTCCGTCGTGGGATGAATACTTCATGGCCACCGCCGTGCTGGTCAGTTCTCGTTCCAGCTGCGAGCGCCTGCATGTCGGCTGCATCATCGTCTCGACCGGCAAGCACCCGAACCGCCTCGTCGCCGCGGGCTACAACGGCTTTTTGCCAGGAGCCCCGCATGATTCGCATATCCGCGACGGCCACGAGCTCGCGACCGTGCACGCTGAACAGAACGCCGTGGCCGATGCCGCCAAGCGCGGCGTCTCGCTGCAGGGTACGATTTGTTACGTCACCCATTTCCCGTGCGTGAACTGCGCTAAGATCCTCGCCGCCGCTGGCATCACCGAGGTGCGCTACCGTCACGACTACAAAAACGACCCGCTCGTCGCCGAAATGTTCGGCCAGGCCGGCGTGCTAGTCACGCACCTCGAACGCTGATGGCCGAAGCTCCGCAGACCTTGGCGGGGCGATTACTGGTCTCGCACCCGCAACTGCGCGATGACCATTTCCGCGAGACCGTCGTATTGCTGCATACCCATGATACCGAAGAGGGTGCACTCGGCGTCATCGTGAATCGTCCGCTCGGCCGGGTGTTCGGCCAGATTGATTCCACAGCGGAACTCAAGCCACTCGACGACGTACCCCTTTTCGAGGGCGGTCCGGTGGCGACCAACCGACTGGCGTTCGGTGGCTGGTTCTTCCCTTCCCAAGGTTCGCCCGAGGTACGCTTCGGATTAGGTCAGGATGAGGCCGCGCAGCTAGCCAAGGACGAGCGTTTTCGGCTTTCCGCCTACATCGGCTATGCCGGCTGGTCGCCTGGGCAGCTGGAGAACGAACTGAAGATGAACGCATGGGTCGTCTGTCCGTTCGATGCGCTTTGCGTCGATTTCGAGGGCGTGGAACTTTGGAAGAAACTGCTCGAGCGCCATCGGCCGGACCTGCGGCTTGAGGCGGATTCACCGGAAAATCCGGGGCTGAATTAGCGGGCCGTCGACAGCAGGACCTCGAGGCTCTGCGTGAGCAGTTCGCCCGGAGTGCGCCCATCGGCGCCGAGCATCTTGCGCTGGATCAGGCGCGTGCGTTGGGTCTGGTCAATCTCCAGGAGGCGCCAACGGCCGGCCGGCAACTGAGGGCTCTTGGCGTCGAGGGCCGTCCAGCGGACGGGCATGCCTTGCCAGGAGAATTCGATATACCAGCCCGCGACGCGCGAGGTATCACCGCGCATGAGGGCGGGATAGTATTGCACGAAGTCCGGCATCTTATTCGTGCGCAATCCGACCGTGAGAGCGGTGGGTTGGCTGCGGAGGGCGGCGAGGATATCAACCTTCGGTTGACCGAGGATCAGCATCGGGTCCATGCCGATGAGATTCTGCCCGTTGTAGAGTCCGTGGAGGTTGGGGCTCTGCTTGTTCTCCGGCTGAGCGTCGTACCAGCGGTTGAAACCTCTCGAAAGCATCAGCCCGACTTCAAAATGGAGGTGGGAGCGATCTTTCGTGATGGGGCTGACGCCGGCGGAGGTGCGGCCCATCAGGCCGATGACCGTGCCTCGGCGGACCGGTTGGGCCGTCTTAAGGCTCGGTTCGATTTTTGCGAGGTGGGCGTAGAGCGTGTAGACGGGAATTTCCGCGGCAGTATGGTGGAGCACGACGTACCGGCCGTACGGACCGTTGACGTTCGCATTCAGGTAGGCGACCTGGCCGTCCATCGCCGCCAGCACGAGGTCGAGCGGCTCGCCGTCGGCGTTAGTCTTCGCCGGACGGATGTCGATGCCTTCGTGGAAGCGCTTACCTTCCTCGCGGACCATACCGAAGAGGGCCGACTCCATCTTGCCCGATACTGTCGGCTGCAGGTAGTCCTGGGGGTTGCGGATCGAAGCGCGGTCCATCGTGGTGGGCCAGACGATGTCCGTCGCGCCCAGCGGGAGCGCCGTGAGGCAGAGGAAGAGGAGAGCAAGGCCGTTCCGCAGGCTCACTTGCGTTCGTCTTCCTTGAGCTTGCGGAGCTTGAGCGCCGAGATGTTGAGGCGCCTGCTGATATCCATCACCGCCTCCGTGTTTGAAAGGCCCTTCTTCTCGACGTGAAACATCAGGTTACCGTTCACGATCTGCTGGTCGATCGGCATGAAACCGACGGCGGCGTCGTTGATGACGAGGACGAAACGGCGGCCTCTGGCCTCCTTGGTGTAGTTCATCACGTCGATGGCGGCCTTGCGGTCGAGCTGGACGAGGAGGAATTCTTGGCGGAGATCCGGGTCGCCGCTAGTGATCGCCTCGGTATTCAGGATTTCTTCGGCCGGTACGAGCGGCTTGGTCATTACCGTGATAGTAATCTGGCTCACCGGTAGGCGGACATCCTGCCGCATCGAACCACCCGAAGAGGGCGAGGCTTCGACGAAGATGGAGGCGATTTCGTCGGGGATATCGGTATTCTTGCAGCCGGCGAGGAGCAGGGCGCTGAGGGCGATGGCAAGGCGGAAGAGGGTCATGGAAAGGTCAGCCAACGAGCAGGTCGAGCGAGTCTCCGACCTGCAGGATGTGGGCGGGCTGGAGGTCCAGCACCGGGACGAGGTAGGTCTGCTTGCTGGCGGCGTGGACGTAAGTCATCAGGCCTTTGTCGGCGACGCCGAACTGTTTGATGATGCGCTTGCGCTCCAGGAGCATGGCGAGGATGTGCTTGAGCACGCTCTTGTCGCCGGACGGATCGGCGTCGTCTTCAAAGAGAGAAAGAAAGAACTCTTCGCGGGAGGCGAGGAGCTGGGCGCGCTGGGCCTGTTCTTCTTCGCCGCGTTCCTTGACCTCGCGGGTCCAGCGGCCGAGGAGGATGCCGTCGGGCTTGAACGAGGTCGCTTGATCACGAAGCACGTCGCAGCGCTCGATGTTACCGCCAACGGGCTTGAAGACGACGCACGTCACGAGGTCGCCGACGTGGAGTTCGTTGCCGGAAGCGGCGCAGATGCGTGCGATGGGTTTAACCTGCCAGTCCATGACTGTTAAGAGAAGTCGGGCAGGGCGGGGCGGGCAACCCCATTCAAGATGGTTTGCGGCTGACTTATTGGTCGGCCGGGGCAGTCTGACGGCCATGTCCGAGACTCCTGCCGCCGGCGTCGCCTTACTCGTGGTCGACGTCCAGCCGACCTTCCTGAAGGCCATGCCTGAGGGTGAGGACTGCCTGCGCCGCTGCCTGCTGGCCGCCTCGGCCGCCAAGCTCCTCGAGGTGCCGGTGCTCTTCACCGAGCAGGTCCCGGCCAAACTCGGCCCGACCCATCCCGATCTCCTGCTCGCTGCCGGCGAGGGCCGTGCCGTCTTCGGCAAGACGGCCTTCTCGGCCTTCGGTGCCCCCGGGTTGGTCGAGGCCTTGGGCAAGATGCAGGTCAGTCAGCTGCTCATCTGCGGCTTGGAAATACCGGTCTGCGTTTACCAGACCGCCATGGATGCCCTCCGTGAGGGCATGGGCGTCACGGTTCTGTCCGATGCCGTGACGGGCCGCCGCTCCGCCGACGGTCGGGCCTGCCTCGAAGCTCTGCGGTTGGCGGGGGCGCATATCCTGCCGACCGAGACGGTCTTCTACGCGATGGTCGGCGACGCCACGCACCCGCAGTTCCGTGACTATACCGAACTCGTCAAGCAGGCGACTTAGACTTGATCGACGGTCAGGCTAGCCGCTGGTACGGCCGCGGCGCCGACGGGTAGGCCGACATCGGCCCAGGCCGCGAAGGCGATCATCCCGGCGTTGTCGCCGCAATGCTTCGACTCGGCCACCATTAACGGCAGGCTGCGCTGCTGGGCAACCTGGGCCAGGCGCGTGCGCAGTGTGCGGTTATTAGCGACGCCACCGGAAAGCCCGACGGACTTGTAAGGGGAAAGGTCGAGCGCGGCGCCAGCCTTCGAGGCGAGCTGTTCGATGATCGCGTGCTGATAGCCGGCGCACAGGTCGGGCATCTCAGCGGCGAGCTGGTCGTCGGACATTTTCTCCAACTGGTAGCGTAAGGCCGTCTTCAGGCCCGAGAAACTCATGCGTAGGTCCGCCTTCTCCGGGATGCCGCGGGGGAAGGGATATTTCTTCAGGTCGCCTTGCAGCGCCTGTTGCTCGATGAGCGCACCTCCTGGGTAAGGGAGACCGAGGAGCTTTGCACCTTTATCGAAAGCTTCGCCCGCGGCGTCGTCGACCGTACGAGCGACGACCGTGAGCCGCAGTTGTTCGTCGAGCTTCACCAAGAGCGTGTTGCCGCCCGAGACCACGATGGCGAGGTGCGGGAGGAGGGCGGCGCGGGCGGCAGCGAACCCGACCGGATTCTGCGCATGCACGGCGATGAAAGGTGAATGCACGTGGGCGCGCAGGTGGTTGACGCCGACGATCGGCAGGCCGCGGGCCAGTGCGAGCGAACGCGCGAGGGTCAC
>CAMDQP010000094.1 GCA_945906115.1 Opitutus sp. GAS368 | reverse complement strand
CTCCGCGACATGCTGCTGCTGCCGACCTGTTTCTACGGCAGCGCGCTGGAGGATGACATCGAGGTCTCGCAGTTCGCCGTGATGTGGCGCTCGCTTTTCCGCGAAGGCTTCGCGCGGCCTTTCATCGGCGTGCGTCAGGTCATCCGTCTGCTCACCGACCGTTGCCGCGAGCACGGCGTGGAGCGGCGCATGAAGTGCGGCGTCCAGAAGATCGAAGTGCGGGCCGGTCGCGCTGCTGCGCTCATTCTGGACGATGGCACCGAGGTCACCGCCGGCGCGGTGTACTCTTCGGCCGGAGCGGTCGAGACGATGCGGTTACGTTCCGATGCGGCGCCCGCCGCCGGCGCAGAAGCCATCGGCCGCCTCGGCTACGCCGAGACCATCGCGACCTACGACCCGGCGGCTTTCGCCAGTTTCGGCTGGAAGGACACCATCGTCTTCTTCTGTGACGCCGAGCGTTTCAGCTATCGCTCACCGAGTGAATTAGTCGACCCCCGTTCGGGCGTGATCTGCATCCCGAATAATTATCAGTATGGCGAGGGCAGGGCACTCGACGAAGGCTGGCTGCGGGTCACCTCCCTTGCTAACCATGACGCTTGGTGCGCTTTACCGGAGGCCGAATACCAAGCCCGCAAGCAGGAATGGTGTGGCCGCCTCAATCGCGTCGCCCGCGCGCATCTGCCTGTCGTTGGCGACGCGGCCCATGATGCCGCGCTGACCTCGACGGATGTCTTTACGCCCCGGACTGTCCGCAAGTTCACTGGACATCTCAACGGGGCCATCTACGGCTCGACCGTCAAGCGCCGCGACGGCCGGACCGACCTCGAGAACCTCTTCCTGATCGGCACGGACCAGGGTTTCCTCGGGGTTACTGGGGCAATGTTGTCTGGCATTTCCATGGCCAACCTGCACGGTCTGAAGGCGTAACCCCGTCTTCATGAGTACCTCTGTTTCTCCGGACCAGCCACGCCCTCTCTGGAAGGATCTCCTGCATCCCGCTGTCATCGTCGGGGCCCTCGGCTACTTCGTCGATATCTACGACCTCACGCTGTTCATGACCGTGCGCGAGCAGAGCCTGAAGGATCTCGGTCTGGGACACCTCATCACCGGCGGCCAGTGGTACCATGACCTGATGTCTTGGCAGATGGCCGGCATGCTCCTCGGTGGGATCTTCTTCGGCATCCTCGGCGACCGCATGGGCCGACTCACCACGCTCTTCGGGTCCATCTTGCTCTATTCGCTGGCCAATATCGCGAACGGTTTCGTCAACAGCTTCGAAGCCTATGCGACCTGGCGCTTCATCGCGGGCATCGGTCTCGCGGGCGAGCTCGGTGGCTGCATCGCGCTCGTGTCGGAATCCCTCTCCAAGGAACGACGCGGCTATGGTACCGCGCTTGTCGCGACCGTCGGCGTTTTCGGTGCCGTGGTGGCTGGCCTGATGGCCGAGGTCGTGACCTGGCGGACCAACTTCTTCATCGGTGGCGGTCTGGGTTTGGCGTTGCTAGCCATGCGGGTCGGTGTGCGTGAGTCCGGCATGTTCAATCAAGCGAAGGAGTCGGAATCTCCCGGCTCGATTTCCCGCGGAAATTTCTTTGCGCTGTTCACTAGTCGTGACCGTTTCGCCCGGTATGCCCGTTGCATCCTCATCGGCCTACCCACCTGGTTCATGATTGGCATCCTCGTCCAGCGCGCTGGCTCGCACTTCGCCCCCGCCATGGGCGTCGAAGGCGCGATTCTGTCCAGCCGCGCGGTGGCGCTCTTTTATCTCGGCCTCACCTTCGGCGACTTCGGCAGCGGCTTCGGTAGCCAGCTAATCAAGTCCCGCCGCAAGACGGTCTTCGCTTTCCTGGTCTTCAGCGCCGTCTGCGTCGGCGTCTACCTGCTCGGCACGAAGGGTTGGACGGCGACCAGTTTCTACGGGCTCATCTTCCTGCTTGGCCTCGGCATGGGCTACTGGGCGATCTTCGTCACGATTGCCGCCGAGCAGTTCGGCACGAACCTGCGCGCCACCGTGGCGACCACCGTACCCAACTTCGCTCGTGGTTCTCTGGTCTTGCTGACCTTGGGCTTCACGTGGCTGACCGGGACCAAGGACCAGCCCTGGCTCAGCGCCCCGCAGGCCGCGGGCATCCTCGCGCTTATCTGCTTCAGTGCCGCCTTCCTCGCCTTGTGGAAGATGGAAGAGACCTACGGCAAGGACCTGGACTACCAGGAGAAGAAGTAAGCCTTACTTCGCCGACGGCGCTGGCAGGTCGGAGACGCAGCGGAAGCCGACGTGGTTGGTCGACGTGAGCGTGTCGAGGCCTTGGCGTGACGTGGCCCGGTAGCGAAGGCAGTAGCCTTCGTCGCAGAGCCAGGAGCCCCCGCGAATCACGTGCTGACCGTAGCCGGTCTTCTCGGGGTCATAGCCGATGGCTGGCCCGATGGGGCCGTCTTTCGGTGAGACCTTGTAGTACTCGAGGCCATACCAGTCCTCGCACATCTCCCAGACATTCCCGGCCATGTCATAGAGGCCGAAGGCGTTCGCCGGAAATGATTTCACCGGGGCGACGTAAGTGAAGCCGTCGACGCCGTTATCACGCTCGGGGAATTTACCCTGCCAGTGATTGCACATGATCTTACCGTTCGGGCGTTCCTCGTCGCCCCAGGTATAGGGTTTGTCCTTGAGGCCGCCGCGTGCCGCGAATTCCCATTCGGCTTCGGTCGGTAGGCGCTTGCCGGACCACTTGGCGTAGGCCTGAACGTCCTTGTAGGTCAGGCAGATTACGGGGTGGTTCATGCGCTCCTTGATGGAGGACTTGGCCCCTTCGGGCTGACGCCAGTTGGCCCCGGCGGTGAAGTTCCACCAAGGCAGGTTGGCGCCGCCGCACTGGAAGGGGTTCACGCCGGAGACTTTCTTAAAAAGTAACGAGCCGCCTTTGAGCATTTCTGGCGGCGCCTGCGGAAACTGACGCGGGTCGAGGTCTTTCTCGGCGTCGGTGACATACTGAGTCGCGTCGACGAAGGCCTGGAACTGCGCGTTGGTGACCTCGGTAACGTCCATCCAGAAGCCTTTGATGAGGACGGCGTGGCCCGGCGCTTCTTCGGCGTGTTTTTCGTCGGCCTTGTCGCTACCCATCGTGAATTCTCCGCCCTTGATCCAGACCATGCCAGTGGTCGCCGGACTGGCGGGCGCGGCGGGCGAGTTGCGCAGGACCAGGATTCCAAAAGGCGTTACCATTAGGACGACGGCGATGATGATGATCCAGGCCTTGGCGTTGCTGGCGGGTTTCGGGTTGACGGCGGAGTCCATGGGGAAGGGCGGTCATGTTGGCGGGAGGGTGGGGCAGGGCGAACCTTTTGCGGGGGCTGGTCGGATATCGCCTCGCCCAGTAGGCCTTTTTTGCCTTATCCAGAGGTAGCATGAGCTCGCCCCAAGAAGAAGTCCTCCAGATTTTCCGCGATTCGAAGGCCCTCCTGACCGGTCACTTCGTCCTACGTTCAGGCCTCCACAGCGGCCATTTCTTCCAGTGCGCTCAGGTCTGCCAGCACATGGATAAGGTCACTCGCCTAATCGAATTACTTCGCCCGAAACTCGCCGCGCACCCTTGCGATACCGTCCTCGCTCCGGCGATGGGTGGACTTGTCGTTGGTCAGGAGATTGCTCGCCAACTCGGCGTCCGCTTTGTCTTCGTTGAAAAGGAAAACGACAAGCTCGTGCTCCGCCGTAATTTCACGTTCCGTCCGGGCGAGCGCGTGATTATCGCCGAAGATGTCGTCACCCGCGGCGGTCGTGCGCAGGAGTGCTTGGATATCTTGCAGGCTAACGGAGCCAGCGCCGTCGCCGTCGTCTCGCTCGTCGACCGTTCGGCCGGGCAGACCAAGTTCAGCGTGCCTTTCGTGTCGTTGCTGGAACTGAACTTCCCGACCTATCCGGCGGATGCCGTGCCGGCCGAATTGGCGAAGCTTCCGGCCACCAAGCCCGGTTCCTGAGGTCGGGTGGGGTGGGGCGCCCACTTGCTCACCTTTTAAGCCTTAAAACCCCTTATTAAGGGCGTTGTGTCGCCTTGTGCCTTGCACACGGGCGGTCCGTTCCCTACGCCAAACCACTCACTTTCCATGGATCGCAAGAACTTCTTCCTGGGTATGGCCTGCATCGTCGGCGCCTTCGCCCTTTTCTTCCTAACCAAGCCTGCCCCTCAGCCCGCTAGCGCCTCCGGACCGGCCGCCCAGGTGCAGGCTGCGCCAGTCGCTCCGACCGCGCTTAGCCCTGTGGCCAATACTTCGCTCGCTCCGTCGGCGCAGGCCGCCAAGCCCGTCGCCCGTGCCGACGCCAAGAGCTTCGTCATCGAGAACGAGCGCATCAAGGTGACGCTCAGCAGCCGTGGTGGTGCGATCTCGAAGGTCGAGCTCAAGAAGGAATCCGCCGATGTCACCAAGACCCAGGTCGTGACCTTTAACTCTGAAAACGACGAGTCCGCCTTGGCAATCGCGGTCAAGAATCCGACGACCGGCAAACTGGAAGCCATCCTCTCCGAATTCGTCGCCCAGCCGGGAGCTTCGGCCAACTCCATCACGCTTGTCGGTTCGCTTGATGGCGCCCGCGTCGAGCGCACCTTCTTTTT
>CAMDQP010000093.1 GCA_945906115.1 Opitutus sp. GAS368 | reverse complement strand
GCGCGCTCGCGCCTCGCCTCGACGAACCTATCCGCGCGGGTCTCATGCGCCGCCCGGCGGGCCCGCCATTCCGCAGGACCGAGCACGACCTGACTGGCAGGCTCGACGCTCAATCGAAGCGACGATGATGGGCGGCGACCTTCACATACTTCTCCGCCCAACCCGGCAATGAGGCCTGCTCTTCGGCGGTCAGCGGACGCACAATCTTGGCCGGCGAACCCATGACGAGCGAACCGGGCGGCACCTGCGTGCCCTTAGTGACGAGCGAGTTGGCGCCGACGATCGAACGCGCGCCGATGACGGCGCCGTCGAGGATGGTGGCGTGCATGCCAATCAGGCATTCGTCACCGACGGTGCAGGCGTGAATCATCGCGAGATGGCCGACCGTGACGCGGGCGCCGATCTTGGCCGGCAGTCCGTCAGCGACATGCACGACCGCGCCGTCCTGGATGTTAGTTCCTTCGCCGACCTCGATCGGGGCGATGTCGCCGCGAAGGACAGCGCAGGGCCAGACGCTGGCCTTGGGGCCGACGGTCACATTGCCAATGACGACGGCTTTGGAATGGACGAAGGCCGAGGCGTGTACGCTGGGCCCCTTGGATAGATTACGGGTCAGCTCCTTGGATAGGGCCTGATCCGCATCCAGCGGCTCCTCGAACTGACCGCCTTGGTAAAAAGGGTTCATGGCTAGAGAATTAAACACCTCTCCCCGACAGGGAAGACCGAACCGCCCAGACCCACCCCTTTTTAACCTGTTTTATGCCAAAAACCCCGCACCCATTAACCCCGGTCGTCCCTTTCCTGTCCCTAGCCCTGCCCCCATCCCTAGCCCTGCCCGCATTAACCCTACAATTCCCCTTGCCAACGCCCCCTCACTCCGTTTGCTCCGACCTTCCGACAGCCATGAAGGCCACATTTATCACCTCCGGTCGCCAATTCACCGTCACTCAAGGCGACATCCTCATCGTTAACCAGTACCCTGGTAAGAACGAAGGGGACATCCTCACCTTTGACCAGGTCCTCCACGTAGGCGAAGGCGCTGATGCCAAAATCGGCACCCCGACCGTCGCCGGCGCCACCGTCACCGCCAAAATCCTTGAGAACAAGCGCGGCGATAAGATCGACATCTTTAAGCACCGCCGCCGTAAGGGTTACTACCGCCGTCGCGGCCACCGCCAGGAACTGTCGGTAATCAAAGTCGAGTCCATCTCAGTTTAACCCTTAACGTCCTACCACCATGGCAACAAAGAAAGGCGGCGGCACTTCCTCCAACGGCCGCGATTCCACCTCCAAGCGCCTCGGCGTGAAGCTTTACGGCGGCGAATTCGCCACCGCAGGTTCGATCATCATCCGCCAGCGCGGTACCCGCATGAATGCTGGACGTAACGTCGGTATGGGCCGCGACCACACCCTCTTCGCCAAGGCCGACGGCCTCGTCAAGTGGGATGCCGAGCACCGCAAGGTTGAGATCGTTCCGACGACCTCCTCCGCCTGCTCGATCAAGTAAGCTGCTTCGCCAGCCTCCCGAGAAGCCGACCGTCTGGTCGGCTTCTTTGTTTTACGGATCATACGACGACGCTCCCCTCCCCCGGGAGCGGCCCAGGTCTTGCGTCGTCCTTTGGGCCGGCGCCTAGCCGGCTCGACAGCGGATGATTTCCAGCGCGGACTGGAACAGCGATCGGGTGGAATCGTCGTACACGCGGTCGTGTACAACGTAATCGCAGACGCGCTCCATGGCCTGAGGATACGTTCCGCATGCTCGCAGTTCGACTACGAGCAATTGAAGTTTTTCCAGGGACATGAGCGTGACGTCGACTTCGGTTTCCTCGCGGAAACCGTATTCCGGATCTTCATCCATCTCCCGGCGAAGGGTGATGTTTTGGGTGAGGTGCATTGGGGTGCTCCTTCAGAGTAAGCCTCCGCCCAGCCAAGCAAAGTCCTGCGATGTTAAGATTCACCGACTCGCCTGTGCCAACGAGGTGACGGCCTCAGGCATCGACCCCAGCCTGCGCGGCCTGACGGAACTTCCAAGCCATGACCAACGACACGAGGACGAGTCCGGTTGCCAATGCGATCCAGACGCCGACGGCACCGAGGCCGAAATAGCCGGCCGGGATGCCGAAAAGCCGGAAGCCGGCCGGGAACGCCAAGGCGAGCGCCAGCGGGAGGCAGAACAACCAGTAGACGATGAAGACGCTCCACGAGGCCCAGGCAGCCCGATTGACCGACCGAAGGAGGTAGGCCGCGACGACCTGTACCCCATCGAAGGGCGCCCATACGGCCGCGAAGATAAGTAAGGTGGAAGCGAGAGCGGCGGTCTCGGTGCCGGCGACGCCATAGGTGGCCATGAGTAACGGGCGGAGGAGAATCAGGCCGAGTCCATAGGCTGCCATGATGAGGCCACCCATGATCAAGGCGCCGAGTCCGATGGCCTGTACCTTGCGCGGATCCTTGGCGCCATAAGCTTCGCCGACGCGGATGCCGGCGGCGATGCCGAGGCCGAGCGGCAACATGAACGCGGCCGATGCGGTGCTGATCGCGACCTGGTGCGCCGCCTGGGCGGTGGCGTTAATCCAACCGGCCATGACAGGGACAATCGCGAAGATGCCGACTTCGCTCAGGCTATGCAGCCCCGCGGGCCAACCGGTCTTCATGAGGCGCTGGAACACGGCCACCTGCAGGCCGTCCGCCCAGCGCACTTCACCTCGGCCCGGCGTGAACCACAGGCCGATAAGCATGACCAAGCGGGCGACGAGCGTGGCCCAGCCAGCGCCGGCGAGTCCCAGCGCGGGGAACCCCCAATTGCCGAACATCCATAGCCAGTTGAAGAAGATGTTGGCGAGGATACCGAGGCTGAGCCAGACGAGCGAAATCCACGGCTGGTGCTGCGAATCGCGGTGGCCACGCAAAGCGTGGAAGGCCAGGCCAGGCACCATGGCCCACGACATAAGGATGAAGAACTCCCGGGCCTCGTCGGAGACGGCCTTAGACGAACCGAGCAGCGGAATAAACTGAGCCGCCCAATGCGAAGCGATGGCGGCGACGACACTGATGGCGACGGCCAGGACCATGCCATGTCGCAAGATGGCGGGTGACGACTCCTCAACCCCGGCGCCGTTGTCCTGCGACTGATACACGGCGATGGCGCCGACGACGCCGATGCCGAAGACATAAGGAATATAGTTGAGGTTCGAGGCCAGGGCCGAGGCCGCCAACGCGGTCTCGCCGAGGTGGCCGGCCATGGCGACGTCGACGACGAACATCAGTCCGTAGCCGAGCATCCCCAACATAATGGGAAGTGCCAGCTTGAGCGTGGGGCCGATTTCGGCGCGGATGGTCGGCGAGTTGTCCAAGCCCCCCAAGAGGAAAGGATTACCTCTCCGTTGCGAGTCAGTTCTTCGGAATGCGGTTCAGCGTGTAATACGCATCCGCATGATCCAGCACTTCGCCACCAGCCGAGCGGATACCATCGGCATGCAGTTCGTGGATGTAAAGTTCGCGGAGGCCATCGACCTTGAGGCGCACGCTAAGGCCGTCGGAGGCGACCTTGGCCGAGACGATGCCGTTCGGAGCCGACTGGATCTCATCGCTGCCGTACGCACTCGAATAGAATAGCGTAGTGTTGGTCATGCGGTACGAGGCGACATCCCCGGCCCGGGCGACGTCGACAGGCTTGGTGAAGGTGAGCTCGAATCCGTCCGGCTTGGCCTTCATCTCCTTGATGGCGAAGGGCACGATGCCGTTGTAACGTAACCGTTGCAGGCCGTAGGCCTTGGTACCGAGCGAAGACCAACCGCGACTGGTCATCCCGACCATGAGCGAGCCGTCCGGTGCGAAGCTAAGGCGCACGATGCCGGAGGCGAAGCCGCCGACGAACGGGAAGCAGGCGCCTTGATACTCGCCATCGACCTTTTCCAGGAAGACGCGGCTGATCTTGGCGTCCGTAAACTCCGCGACAAACATCTGCCCGTCAAACGGCCCGAACTTGCCGCCCGCATCGCACGTGGCGAGGTCGGTGCCGCTACGGCCCACCTTATTATAAGGCATCCAGACCGCGGGCGGACGCATCTCGGGCAAGGCCTTCAGGGCTTCCGGATACGGACGCTTCTCCGGGATCTTGGCGGAAAGCTTGAGCGGCGACTCCGGAAGGTTCTCGGAGGCGATGCCTTCAGGATTCAGGAAGAACGCGCCTTTCCGTAGGTGGTAGATCGGGGTGGTCGGAATCCACGTGCCCTGCTGGTCGACGCAGAACATGTCGCCGGCGAGATTCGTGCCGAGGCCGCACGGCGAACGCATGCCGGCCGCCATGGGGATGAATTTGCCGTCCTTGCCTAAGACGCCACCCCAACCACGCCAAGGCGCCTTGTTGTCCGCATGGTCGCCCATGTCGACGTTGAGCGTGACCCAAAGCTGTCCGAGTCCGTCGCGCTTGGGGCCGTAAGCATAACCGTGGTAGGAACCAGAGACGTTCCAGCCTGCGCCGGCGGTGAGGTATTCGTCGGCGACGTCGTCGCCATTGGTATCACGCAGGCGCGTGGTCTCAGTGCGCTGGGTGACGAGCAGGTCCTTGCCATCCCGCAGCAGGCCGAGCGGCTCATGCAGACCAGAGGCGAAGAG
>CAMDQP010000092.1 GCA_945906115.1 Opitutus sp. GAS368 | reverse complement strand
GCGCGGGCGAGGAGCTTGTGGACGGCCGTCTGGAGGCCTTCGATTTCGGCGGCCGTGGGGCGGACCTTCTTTTTCGCGGGCGGCATCTCGCCGGAGGTGACTTGATTGACGACCTCGCGCCAGACGCGCTGATCGCGGAAGAAGCGGGTGTCGTCCTTGAAGGCCTCGAGGTTGAGGTGGCCCTTCTCGAGCTCGGCGTCGTGGCAATCGTAGCAGTGCTTGTGCAGGAAGGGTACGATGTCCTTCTGGAAATCCTGGGCGGAGACTGGGGAGAAACAGGCACAAAAGACCGCCCCGAGCATCGCAATGATCGGGGTGGGCCAAGCTACGCGAGGGGCCGAGAACTGCATCCGTCATTTAAACATAGCGAGCGGGGGTAGGTTGCAAACCAAAGGCCTAAACCGTTAAAAAGTTGTCAAAATTTCGTAAAAAAGCCTAAATGGCTGACAGGTAATCGACTGGATATGCCATTTTGGCCGCTTCTTGGGGGGTTATTGGCCTAGAATAGGGTGAAAATGGCCTATTAAGGCATTATTCCTCGATAACGCGTGATGGGCGGCCAAGATGACGATGAAGTTGGCAACCTAACCCCTTGCTTGGTGTTTTAGAGATATCTCACCCCTTTAATAAGATGCGCACCCTCCCCCGACTCTCCTGCAGCCTGCTGACCGTGGTCCTGCTCGGCCTTGGCACTGCTTCGGCAATCGACCTCGAAGGCCTCGTCAAGAATTCGCCCTTCGGCGGCACAGGCGTTCCGGCTGGCCCGGGCGTGGCCCCCAGCACCCTTGAATTTCGCGGCATGTATGCCGAAGGTGGCGTTAACTACTACAGCATCTACAACACCCTGACCAAGCAGTCGAGCTGGGTGGCCGAAGGTGAAGCCCCGTCGACGAACGTACCCGTCGTCGTCAAAGGCTTCGACGTCGCGAACGAAACCCTCGTCATCGATAACGGTGGCCAGCCTCAGCAGATGGCGCTGCACCAGGCCGTCGTGATCACTTACAAGGGCCCCAGCCCCGCACAGCTCGCCGCCGTCTCTAACGCCGTTGCCCAACCGAGCCCCGCGGCAGGTGCCCCTGGAGCAGGCGGCCCCGGCAACCTCACCCCGGAGCAGGTCGAAGCCTTCCGCCAATCCATGAAGGACAAATTCAGCAAGGGCCGCGGACCCGACGGCGGTCAGGGCGGCGGCGACCCGCGCCAGCGCGGCGGCGACTCTTCGGCCACTTCCAACAAGGGCGCAGCGCCCGCGGCGACGACGACCAAGCCCCAGAAGACCCCGAAGGTCCGCTAAGCCTTTTCTTTTTTCCATGACCACTGTCCAAAAGACCACCTCCCGCCGGCTCCGCAAGGGCTTCACCCTGCTCGAGATCCTGATCGCCGTCGCGATCGTCGGGATGCTCGTCGGCCTCGCCGTCACGAACACCGACAAGATCCTCGGCCAGAGTCAGGAAGGCGTCGCTAAACTCTTCGTCAACGAATCGCTCAAGACCTCCCTCGTCCGCTTCCGCATCGACATGGGCGACTATCCTTCCACCGAGGAAGGCATCAAGGCCCTGATCACGGCGCCCGAAGGCAAGGCCGACAAGTGGCGCGGCCCGTACATGGAAGCCAAGGGCGGCCGCTCGCCGATCGACCCGTGGAACCAGGAGTACCAGTACCGCTACCCCGGCACCAAGAACACCGAGAGCTACGACCTTTATTCGATGGGCCGCGACAAGAAGCCGGACACCGATGACGACCTCGGCAACTGGTGAACCTGGCCCCGCAGCATCGAGCCGGCTCTCCGGCGCGCCGCGGCTTCACGTTACTGGAGACGCTGCTCGTCCTCGGCCTGATGAGCATGCTCGCGGCCGTCATGATTGGCGGCTCGGCGCAGTTGCTTAAGGGCACGGCGCGTTCGGATCCGGAAGACGCGCTGATGGCGCTCATGCAGACCATCCGCCGCCAGGCGGTGGAGAAGGGAAAAATCCTCGAACTCGCGCCGACGGACACCAATGAGGAAGACGCCCCGGATTTCCTCTGGGGGGAAGAGAGCGTCGACGAAGACCATCCGCGCACCGAGGAACGGCTGCCGAAGATGGAGGGCGTGAAAGTCAAGATTCTCGCGCCCGAAAGCACCGGCGCGATCCTGCTCGGCGGCGTGGCTTCGGAGAAAGCCCTCGCCCGCATGCGTTTCTATCCGGATGGCACGTGCGACCGCGTGCGGTTGGACATCACCCGGAATGAGAACCGGACGATCGTCCCCATCGACCCCCTCACCTGCGCGCCGCTCCCGGCCATCGACGCCAAATGAGACGCCGCGGCTTCACCCTCATCGAGGTCCTCATGAGCCTCGCCATCTTCGCGCTCGCCGCCGTGAGCCTAGGCGCCGCCTATTCAAACGTCCTGCTGGGGCGCCTCGCGCTGCAGCAGGACGAGCAGCGCTTGGATGACCTCTCCCGTTGCCGCGCCGCGCTCATGGAGACCCCCGGCTTTGATGACGTCGAAGCGGGCGGCGAGATTCATCTGCCGGGCGGGCGTACCGCCCGCTGGGAGGGCAAGATCGAGGCGACCGCGGTGAGTGACCTCTTCGCCGTGCAACTGATCGCCGAGATCGAACGAGCGGACGGCGCCGAAGCCGAAGAATTCACCGAGACGCGCATGCTCCTGCGCCCGACGTGGTCGATCCCCTCGGATCGACAGAAAATCCGCGACGACGCGCGCCAGCGCCTCGAGAAGGAACGGGGCTATAAGGAAGCCGACGGTAATTCTGCCTTCATCAGCGCGCCCACGCGCGGCAAGAAACTTGTACCCGGCCAGAGCGGCACCAGCGGTAAGGGCCAGAGCGGCGGTTCCGGCAAGGGTCAAGGTGGCGGTAAGGGCGAGAACGGCGGCAAGGGCCAAGGTGGCGGTAAGGGCCAAGGGGGGAACGGTCAACCCGCCCAGGGCGGTCAACCTGGAGGACAGCCCGCCGCGCCGGCGGCCAAGCAATGAAACCCGGAGTCGTCGCACGCCGGGGCTTCACGTTGCTCGAGATGCTCGTCTCGCTCGCCTTGCTCGGCGTGCTGATGGTCACGCTCAACACCTTCCTCTTCTCCATGAGCGAGCTCTGGGGCGGAGGCCGCGACAAGCGGCTCTTCGACCAGCATGCGCGCGCGGCGACCGCGCTCGTGCGCAATGCGTTCGAGCTGGCCACCTACGGGCCAAGTTCCTCCGGCGTCGCGCTGAAGGATGTCGACGATGGCGCAGGCACGACCCAGCCGCGACTCAGCTTCCTCTTGGCTGACGCCGGCCGCTTGGCGGACTGGCCCGAAGCGCCGCTCCCTGACGTCGACTTCAATGTCTTCGTGGAGGAAGGCCGCGGCATCGTGTTCCAGTGGCAGTCGCGCCTCGAGCTCGAGCGGGACAAGACCGACAAGCATGAGACGGTGATCAGCCCGTTCGTCACCGCGATCCAATACGAATATTATGACGCCGACCTCAAGGAATGGAAGGTCGAGGCGGAGCCCCTGAACGAGACTGGCAGCACTGCTTGGAAAAAGCCGGCGCGCATCCACCTCTTGTTCGAGCGCGGCGCGCTGAAGTCCACCAAGGTCATCAACCTCCCGATCAAGCGCTCTGGCGCGTCCACGCCATGACCGTCAAGAAGCGCCGCGGCTCCGTCATCATCGTCGTCCTTGTGCTCATCACGCTAGCCTCGTTGCTGCTGGCGCGGTTCATGGAGGATAACTCCCTCGAGCTCGCCATCGCGACGCGCGACGCGGATCGCCGCCGCCTGCGGGCTGACGCGCAGTCTGAACTCGAGCTCGCGCTGGCCGTCATCGCCGAGATCCGCTCCATCGACCTCAACAAAATCCACGCCCCTTCGCAGGGTTACGACGACCCGCACACCTACGCCGGCTTCCCGCCGCGCGATGGCCTCGAGGTGAAGTTCGACTACGAGGACGAGACCGCCAAGCTGCCGCTCAGCGTCCTATCGAAGAACGACGTCATCCAGCTGCTCTACTCCCTCGGCATGGAACAGCGCGACGCCGAGCGCGTCTCGGACGCCATCATCGCGTGGCAGAGCAAGTCCTACGAATCCATCGAGGAAGAGGCCACGGATGCGGCCTACCAGCGGAGCACGCTTTCCTTCCGGCCCGCGCGCCGCCCCATCCGGAGCTTCGAGGAGTTCCGCTCCATCGGCGTCGCCAAGGAGATGTTCTTCGACGAGCTCGGCCGGCCCACGCCGATCTTCCTGGCCTTCAAGGATTGCGTCAGCCTGTACACCTTCCCCCAGGCCAACATCAACACCGCTTCAGATGCCGTGCTCCTGTCGCAGGGCCTAGACGAGAAGCAGCTCGCCCTGATCCGTGAGCACCAGAACGAGATCGGCCAACGCATCGTCGGCACCCCTCCCTACTTCCGCGTCACCAGCGAAGTGCAACAACTCGTCGGTGGTGGGGTCAATATGGTCAAGTTCGACGACGAGGTCATCCTCATGTGGGTGCGGGTAACCGTGAAAGAAGGCCTCTCTAAGTGCCGGGTCAGCGCCCTAGTGGCCATCCGCGAGGACGTCGCCTACCCGACCGCCGCGGCCAACCCTGACACCGACCCCAGCATCGGGTTGAACCGGACGGGGGCGACCACCACGACCGCAAGAACAACGGGAACCTCGACAGCCATTCCGCGGTCGACTACTACGACCCC
>CAMDQP010000091.1 GCA_945906115.1 Opitutus sp. GAS368 | reverse complement strand
TCGGCACTCGTCTCGCTCTACTCGGATGCTTCCGAGCAGGGCCGTAATCTCGGCATCCTGCGCTCGGCCGGCTCACTCGCGCGCGTCATCGGACCCGTCACTGCGGCGCTACTCTATTTCCACTTCGGCTCTCACTTCTGGGTCTACATCGGCGGTGCATTGCTGATGCTGCCCGCAATCTGGGTCGTCCGTGGTCTGCCTGACCCGGAATCCGAACGGTTGAAGGCTTAACCTTTCGCCAAGGCTCGACCGAGGGCGTCGCCGGTCCGGATGACGTGCATCAGGGAGATGCCGCCACGGAACGCCCCGTGGAAATGAAGTCCGGGGTGAGAGGCTTCGGCTTGGGTGAGCGCTTCTTCGCGGCGCCGTTGGCCAGCGTCGTATTGAGGGATGGCTCGGTCCCAACGCTGAATCCATTCCTTACGTGGTGCCGCCTTGATGCCGAGCGTCGTCGCGAGTTCTTCGTCGACGATCTTGCTTAAGGCTTCGTCGGTTAAGGCCGCCAGATCGGGACGGCGGGCGCCGCCGATGAAACAGCAGAGCAGGGCGTGACCTGCGGGGGCGCGGGCCGGCAGGACCGACGTGGGGAAGAGGCAGCCGAGGACATCGCGTTGCTCGGCGCCCGGCGTGAGGTAGCCAAAGCCGTCTAGTGGATGTGGGACATCGGCGAGGGCATAGCCACGAGCGACGACGGTTACGGCTGGTACGGACGCGTTCTCCCAGTCGCGCAACATGCGGCTGACGGATTCGTCGAAGGGGAGGGAAGCCCAATGCCAATGGGGTGCGGTGACGATCAGGTGTTTGGCGCAGGCGCCATCCTCGATGCCGTCGGCATTCCGCCAGGCGACGTTCCACCCTTTGGTGTCGCGGCGGATCTGCGTTGCGACGCTGCGGAGGTGCACATTTTCTTCGCCGATTGTCGCCGCCATCGCGTCGGCCAACTGCTGCATTCCGTGAGGAAATCCGACGACTTTACGCGTCACCTTGGGTGCGCGCCGCAGGCCACTGAGCACTGAGCCGTATTCCTGTTCGAAGGCGTGGATTCGGGGAAAGCAGTCGGCCATTACTAGCTTCGCTGGGTCTCCCGCATGAACGCCATTGACGACCGGATCCATCAGCATCGCGGCGGCCTCGGGGCCGAAGCGACGGGAAGCGAAGGCCTCGACGGTCTCGCCCACTAGGCCGCCCTTCGTTCGGAAGGGTTCGGAAAGTAGGCGGAGTTTTCCCGACCAGCTCAGGAGACTGGATGTGAGGATTGCGAGTGGGTTGCCGCCGAAGCCATAGAGTTTTCCGTGGGCGTAGATGAAGCGCTTGGCGGCCCGCATATCGGCGGTTTGCGTGGCCTCAGCCAAGCCATACGCAGCGAGCAGGGCCTCGTCGCCTTCGCCTTCGAGCTGAAGGGTATTGGGACCGGTCTCCACCACCCACCCGCCTTCGCGGATCGTCCGGATGGATCCGCCAACCCGGGACGAGGGTTCAACGACCTTCACCTTCATGCCGGCGCGGATCATGGCATTGGCGACGGCCAATCCGGCCGGTCCGGCTCCGAGTATGATCGCGTCGAGCATCATGGCCCCATTATCGAGGGCGAACGATAGGGTTGGCAACCCTGCGTCCTTGACGCTGTCTATTCACCCATGAGGGCCTTGCTGCTTCTGCTTCTAACCGCCTCGTGCCTGGCGGACACCGTCACGATGCAGGACGGCACTTTTCTTAAAGGCCGCATCGAGCGCATCGCCTCGGGCGTGCTCGAGATGCGTGTGCCAGCACTCGGCGAGGCCAATGTGCAGCGCCTGCAGTTGGCGCTGGTCGAATCATTTGTCACTGATGATGCCGTGCTGGTCAGCTCCGGCGGCGTGGTGTCACGCGGCCCAGCTAACGCCGCCGGCGGCCGCGTGGCTTCACAAGGCGGGGTGGAGACCAGCCCACTGAACGTCGACTTGGAGCTATGGCGCGATCCATCTCTGCGACCCGCGGATATCGCCGGGGACCGCCAATGGACCACGCAGGCCGACGTCGATGTCTCGGGCCGCAACGGCGTCGTCACGGGGTCTGGCTTCAGCGCTGGCTTTTCGGCCAAGGGCGTGACCAAGGCTAACACCTTGATCGCCGGCGTGCGGCTTTTACGCGCCGAGTCGGGCAATTTGGCTTCCGCTGATGACCTCCATGCCACGGTTTCCTATGAGACCAATCCGACCGACGTCGTCTTCTGGTACGCGCGCAGTGACACCGGTTATGATAATGCCCGCCTAATCGAATTCTTCTCCGTCAACGCGGCTGGCAGAGGCTTCCGCTTACACACCGACGCCAAGGGTAAGCTCGACGCACGGCTCGGTCTGGCGCACCGCTTCGAGCGGTACGCTTCGCCAAGCCAATCATCCTTGGCGGCGCCTTCGGTGGATATCGGCCTAGTCTTCTCGCGAGAGCTCGGGTGGGCGGCTTGGGATACCTCGCTCAACTTCGTGCCCTCGTTCCTGACGACCGGTGACTTCTACATCCGTCACGAGACGAGTCTCAATGTCCTGCGCAACGCCGGGCCGCTTTCTTTGAGAGTGGGGGTGTCTAACGACTACAGGTCGAAACCCCTCCCAACCCAGGTGAAGACGGATACGGCCTATTTCCTGCGGACGACCTATGTCTGGAAGTGAGCACGGCAGGTTTGTCTAAAAATAGACACAGTTGCCTAAAAAAGCACAAATCCCCCTGTGAATGGTTACCTATTGAACCGTGGCACAGTGGGTGCTTTGAAATTGTTGGTAATTAAACACCTTTCCCATCCCCCAATCAATGAGCACCAACCCAGCCCGCCGCAACGCCATCGAGGCGATTGCTTCTCAGCCTCGCCTCCAGGGCAGCTTCGACTTCCGCAATGAGAAGATCGATCTGATCTACGGACAGAATGTCTTCTCCCTCGATAAGATGGAGAAGCGCCTCCCGAAGGAAGTCTTCAAGTCCCTCAAGGCCAGCATCGAAGCCGGTATCAAGCTTGATGCCGCTGCGGCCGACGTCGTCGCCGCCGCCATCAAGGATTGGGCGCTCGAGTGTGGTGCAACGCACTACGCGCACGTTTTCTATCCGCTCACCGGCTTCACCGCCGAGAAGCATGACACCTTCTTCGAGCCTAACGGTAACGGCACCCTCGCCCAGTTCTCGGGCAAGGCGCTGATCCAGGCTGAGCCCGACGCCTCCTCCTTCCCGAACGGCGGTCTCCGCTCCACCTTCGAAGCCCGCGGTTACACCGCCTGGGACGTCACCTCCCCGGCCTATATCTTCGACACCGAAAACGGTTCGACGCTCTGCATCCCGACCGCCTTCGTATCGTGGAAGGGTGAAGCCCTCGATAAGAAGACCCCGCTCCTCCGCTCGATGGCTGCCGTCAACAAGGCCGCCACCCGCGTGCTCGCGCTCTTCGGTAAGAAGCACGGTTACATCTCCGCGTCATGCGGCCCGGAGCAGGAGTACTTCCTGATCGACTCGCGCCTCTTCCATCTCCGTCCCGACCTCTACACCTGTGGTCGCTCCCTCTTCGGCGCCAAGCCGGCCAAGGGTCAGGAATTCGAAGACCAGTACTTCGGCACCATCCCTGATCGCGTGCTCGCCTGCATGATGGAAACCGAACGCGAGTGCTTCAAACTCGGTATCCCGATCAAGACCCGCCACAACGAAGTCGCTCCGGCCCAGTACGAAGTGGCTCCGATCTACGAATCCGCCAACGTCGCGCACGACCACCAGATGCTCACGATGACGCTGCTCCGTCGCGTCGCCACCAAGCACGGCTTCGTCTGCCTCCTCGCTGAGAAGCCTTTCGCGGGCGTCAACGGCTCCGGCAAGCACGTCAACTGGTCCATCGGTGGTGCCGGCGTCGGCAACCTCCTCGAGCCCGGCCACAATCCCCACGAGAACGCCCAGTTCCTCACCTTCTGCGCCGCAGTGGTCCGTGCGGTCGACCTTCACCAAGGTCTGCTCCGCGCTTCCGTCGCTTCGGCCGGCAACGACCATCGCCTCGGCGCCAATGAAGCTCCTCCTGCCATCATCTCGATTTACCTGGGCGATATGCTCAACGAAGTCATCGAGCAGGTGAAGAAGAGCGGCGCCGCTTCGTCCTCCCGCAAGGGTGGTCACATGACCCTTGGCGTCGACACGCTGCCCGTCCTCCCGAAGGACGCCGGTGACCGTAACCGCACAAGCCCGTTCGCCTTCACCGGTAACAAGTTCGAGTTCCGCGCCGTGGGCTCCGCCTTCTCGGTCGCCGGCCCCCTGACCGTGCTCAACACGATCATGGCTGACTCACTCGACAAGCTCGCCGACGAACTCGCCGCCGCCCTCAAGAAGAACTCCGATTTCAACTCCGCGCTCCAGAGCGTCCTCAAGGACATCCTCACCAAGCACGGCCGAATCATCTTCAACGGCAACGGCTACTCTGAAGCGTGGCACAAGGAAGCCGCCAAGCGCGGTCTCAAGAACCTCTGTACGACCCCTGACGCTCTCCCTGAGATCGTCTCTAAGTCGTCGATCGAGGTCTTTGAGCGCCAGGGCGTCCTCTCTAAGGCCGAACTCGAGTCCCGCGAAGAGATCTACACGCACTCCTACGTGCTTGCGATCAACACTGAGTCGAAGCTCGTGTCCGAAATCGCCAAGACCCTGCTCCTCCCGGCCGCCCTCAAGTTCGCCGCTGACCTGACCCCGGTCGAGAAGACCAAGTCTGGCGG
>CAMDQP010000090.1 GCA_945906115.1 Opitutus sp. GAS368 | reverse complement strand
TCCGCCTTGGCAATCGCGGTCAAGAATCCGACGACCGGCAAACTGGAAGCCATCCTCTCCGAATTCGTCGCCCAGCCGGGAGCTTCGGCCAACTCCATCACGCTTGTCGGTTCGCTTGATGGCGCCCGCGTCGAGCGCACCTTCTTTTTCGCCGCCCCTAAAGACGGTGAGACAATCGAACCCTACTCCCTGCGTTTCGCCACGAAGGTGATTCCTGTCGCCGGCAAGCCGGCTCCGTCGATTTGGGTTTCGACCGGCTGCTGGCAGCCGACCGAGGCTGATGCCGTCAACCAATTTCTTTCGGTGCTCGCCTACGATGGCGAAGACCTAACGCGCGTCGGCCTCGACGTCTTCACTGACTCCACTGGCTTCTTCGGCCTTGGCTCGCATAAGGCGCAGATCGAGCACCCAGTGGCCTCCGTCGCCAAGCCGCTTCTCTGGGTGGCCTCCGGCAACCAGTTCTTCGCCTCCATCGTGCACCCGCGCGACGCCCAGGCCCGCGGCACCCGTACCGAAGTCATGGTCCTGCCTGTTCCCCTGGAAGCCGGTAAGCGCAGCCTTCACGCCTTCGCTTCTTGGGAGACCGTTCCCGCCGCCGACCTTTCCCGCACGCTCGAAGGTGACTTCTTCGTCGGTCCGAAGGAATATGCCCGCGTCGCCGCGCTGCCCGATGGGCAGGTCGCTGTGCTCCAGTTCTCGAAGCTGCTCGGCTTCATTTCCTTCGGCGCCATCTGCAAGCTGCTCCTCGCCACCCTCGGCGGTGTCCATTGGCTCCTCGAGTGGAGCGGATCATGGTCGTGGGGCTGGGCCATTGTTCTGCTGACCTGCCTCATTAAGGTCATCACCTGGCCCTTGACCGCGATCCAGATGAAGTCCGCGAAGAAGATGCAGAAGTTCGCCAAGCCGATGCAGGACATCCGTGAGAAGCTTAAGGATAATCCGGAGAAGATGCAGAAGGAGCTCATGAAGCTCTACACCGAGAACAAGATCAACCCGTTCTCCGGCTGTCTCCCGATCCTCATCCAGATGCCGATCTTCTTCGGCCTCTACACCGCCTTCCAGACGACCGTCGAGCTGCGCCTGCAGTCGTTTCTCTGGATCCATGACCTCTCGGCACCCGACACCATCTTCGAAATCGGCGGTTTCCCCATCAACGTCCTGCCGGTGCTCATGGGACTCACCATGTGGCTGTCGATGCGCATGACGCCGATGCCCTCGGCCGACGGCTCCCAGAAGACGATTTTCTTGATGATGACGCTGCTTTTCCCGATTATTTGCTACCCGATGCCGGCCGCGCTCACGCTGTACATGACGATTCAGAACCTGTTGACCATCCTGCAGACTTGGCTTACTAAGGATGAGCCTGACGTCGTGGTAATCCCGCTCGCGGCGAAGAAGGTTAAAGGCTGATTTCCCTCACCCCACCCCCCCATGTCTGGTCATAGTAAATGGCACACGACGAAGCGGCACAAGGCCGTCATTGACGCCAAGCGCGGCAAGATTTTCTCGGTGCTCGCCAAGGAAATCAGCCTCGCAGCCCGCGCCGGCGGTGGCAGTCCCGAATCCAATACGCGTCTGCGCGCGCTGATTGATAAGGCCCGCGCCGCCAATATGCCGGCGGACAATATCAAGCGCGCGGTCCAGAAGGGCACTGGCGAGATCCCCGGCGTCATCTATGAAGAGATCGTCTACGAAGGTTACGCCCCAGGCGGTGTCGGCCTCATCGTCGAAGTCACCACGGATAATAAGAACCGCGCCGCGGCCGAAGTCCGTCAGGCCTTCAACGATAACGGTGGCAACATGGCCCAGACCGGCGCCGTGTCCCATAGCTTCCTGAAGAAGGGTCAGTTCCTCATCGGTGCCTCCCAGATCGGCGAAGACGCCCTCATGGAGCTCGTCCTCGAGGTGGGTGCCGACGATGTCGTGAACAACGGCGACCACTTCGAGGTGCTCTCCCCGATTTCCGCTTTCGACGCCATCTCCAAGGCTCTACAGGAGAAGTCCATCAAACCGGAGTCAGCTGAACTGGCCTACATCTCCAGTATGCCGGTGCCCGTCGGCGATGCCGCCGTGGCCAAGCAGGTGTTGGAACTCATTGATGCCCTCGAGGCCTTGGACGACGTGAAGGCCGTCCACGGCAATCAGGTGATTGACGAGAAGTTAATGTCCTGAGCTGGGCGGATTTCCGCCTACGTTTTACGGCTTCACTGTCTGGCTCGTCTAGGTAGTCTGGCCTCGTGTCCGCTCCTCGTCGCCAGTCCGGTAGCACTTCCTCCGGGGTTAGGACAGCGGCTCGAGCCGTCATCCTGCGCGGCGGCGATATCCTCACGGTCCGTATACGCACCGAAGAAGGAGAGTTCCTTGTTCTGCCTGGTGGTGGACAGAACCACGGCGAGACGTTGCGCGATACCGTGCGCCGCGAAGTCCTGGAAGAACTTGGTCTGGAGGTCGTGCCGCAGGGTCTCCTGTACCTTCGCGAATACGTCGGCAAGAACCACGCCATGCATCGGATCCATGGCCACTTTCATCAAGTCGAGGCGGTCTTCCATTGTCTCTGTGAGGACCTTGCCCCGATCGGGGAGGGGCGGGAACGCGATCGTCGGCAGGTCGGTTTCGAATGGCTGCCGCTAGCCCGTCTGGCGGATTACCCCCTTTCGCCCAAGGGCTTGGGGGAGGTCATCGCCAAGGCCCTCAAAGACGGTTCGGCCACCTATCTCGGGGACGTACATTGAAGGCTTGCCAGAGGGCGGTCGTCGCCCTTTGTTCACTTTCCTCTTTATTGGGGTTATAGCTCAGTTGGTTAGAGCGCCTGATTGACATTCAGGAGGTCGATGGTTCAAGTCCATCTAACCCCACCACTTCGAAGCCCCGGCCTGGAAACCCCAGTCCGGGGCTCTTGTTTGGCGGGTTTTCCGCAGGGTCGGACGGCTGAACGTAACACCTTTTTTCTCGCTCAGCCACCCCCCTTGTCCCTAGCCCTATGGGACTTCATTTTCCATCATGAGCAGCACCCAAATCGTTGATATCAAAGCCCGCGAGATCCTCGACTCCCGCGGCAACCCCACCATCGAAGTCGATGTCGTCCTCGCCTCCGGCGTCCGCGGTCGCGCGGCCGTCCCGTCCGGCGCCTCGACTGGCACCTACGAAGCCCACGAACTGCGCGATAGCGACGTGAGCGCGAAGTCCTTCGCCAAGGGCATCGACCCGAAGAAGCGCTACAATGGCAAGGGCGTCCTCAAGGCCGTCGAGAACGTGAATGAAGAAATCGCCTCCCTCCTCGTCGGTCATGACGCGCAGGACCAGATCGGCATCGATACCGCGATGATCGGCCTCGATGGCACGAAGAACAAGAGCAAGCTCGGCGCCAACGCCATCCTCGGCGTCTCCATGGCCGCCGCCCATGCTTCCGCGGCCGCCCTCGGCCAGCCCCTCTACCGCTACATCGGCGGCCCGAACGCCAAGGTGCTCCCGATCCCGCTCATGAACATCATGAACGGCGGCGCCCACTCCGACGCCCCAGTCGACATCCAGGAATTCATGGTGGTGCCCTCCGGCGCCAAGTCCTTTAGCGAAGCGCTCCGCATGGGCACTGAGATCTTCCACGCCCTCAAGAAGGTGCTCAAGGCCCAGGGTCTCTCCACCTCCGTCGGTGACGAAGGCGGTTTCGCCCCGAAGGTCGCTTCCAACGAAGCCGCCCTCGAAGCCATCGCCGCGGCCGTCAAGGCCTCCGGTTACAAGCTCGGCAAGGAAGTCTTCCTCGCCCTCGACGTCGCCGCTTCCGAGTTCTTCGACGAGAAGACGGGCAAGTACACCTTCCACAAGTCCGACAAGTCCCAGCGCAAGTCGGCGGAGATGGTGAAGTTCTACCAGGACCTCCAGAAGCGCTACCCGATCGTCTCGATCGAAGACGGCTTCTCCGAGGCTGACTGGACCGGTTGGAAGCTCGCCACCGATGCCATGGGTGCCAACACCCAGCTCGTCGGCGACGACCTCTTCGTCACCAACACCGAGTTCCTCTCCCGCGGCATCAAGACCAAGACTGCTAACTCGATCCTCGTGAAGGTGAACCAGATCGGTTCCCTCACTGAGACCTTTGACGCCGTCTCCATGGCACAGCGCGCTGGTTACTCCGCCATCATCTCGCACCGCTCCGGTGAGACGGAAGACGCCACCATCGCGGACATCGCCGTCGGCCTCAACGCTGGCCAGATCAAGACCGGCTCCCTCTGCCGCTCCGACCGCGTCGCCAAGTACAACCAGCTCCTCCGTATCGAGCAGGAACTCGGCAGCCGCGCCATCTACGCCGGTAACACCTGCACCTGGGGCGAATAATCCCCCGGTTGAAGGTAAAACGAAGGGCCGCCCGATGGGCGGCCCTTGTTGTTGTTTGGTTAAGCGGCGCTTACTTCGACTCGAGGCCGGCGGAGTTCACCGCGACGATCTCATACTTCGCGCCAGCCGTCGCGCCCGTGTCGACGAAGCGCATCTGCGCGAGCGGCTGCGTCGGGGTGTCGCCATAGCTCATGCCTTGGAAGAGGGGACGGCCGAAGGGGTTGGTGAGCTTCTCCGGCACGCGACCGACAACCTGGCCATCTCTCTTGATGAGGAACTGACGGAGGCCGCTCTCGAAGTCGGCGTGAGCATCCCAGGTGAGCTCGATGCCTTCGGCGGTGGCTTTGGACGCGACGTTGAAGGGCGCGGGCGGGGGTGTGGAATCGTT